>JANOKQ010000555.1:0-1580 GCA_031419375.1 Acidimicrobiaceae bacterium | reverse complement strand
CCCGCCGTCAGGCGCGGTGCAGGCGATGGCGGCGGCGCTTCCCCGGAGCGGCCAGCGTGTACCCGCGGTTGCGTGCCTCGTCGAGGGTGTCGGGGCCGAAACACAACCCGGTCTCGGCGGCGACGATGCCGTCGATCACCTCGGTATCCGTCCACGCGTCGACGTCGTAGACGAGCTGTGTCCGTTTGTCGCCGAGGTACCGGGTGTGTTCGAAGCGGGACGGCCGTTGCATGCCCTCGAAGCTAGCCGCACATCGACCGCGACCCCCGACCGCGACCCCCGACCGCGACCCCCGACCGCGACCCCCGACCGCGACAAGGGCGAGCACCGAACCGGGGGTACCGGCAGGCGCTCGCCCTCGTTCGTTGACTGGTGTGAGACTGACCGTTGTTGATCACGCCGACGGGACCAGCTTCGGCAAACGGTCAGTGGAGGTTGGCGTTGGATTCGCCAGGCGGTCCAGCCTGAAGGCCTAGCGGCCAACCACCTCCAGAGTCCCATGACATATTTCGTTCAGTTGGACCACCTCCTCTCTCTGGTTTTGTTATTGAACCACACCCGCTGCTCGCCGTCACCCCCTTTTTTCGGTACGGTCGCGCCATGACCCAGATCGAGTTCTTCTTCGACCCGATCTGCCCGTGGGCCTACCAGACCTCGGTGTGGATCCGCAGGGTCCGCGACGCCCGCCAACTCGACATCACATGGCGGTTCTTCTCGCTCGAGGAGATCAACCGGCCCGACGGCAAACGTCACCCGTGGGAACGCCCGCTCGCCTACGGGTGGACGCCGATGCGGGTGGCCGCCTGGCTGCGACGTTTCGACAACGAGCTGTGCGGCGACTGGTACGAGGCATGCGGGAAGGCACTCCACGTCGATGGCCGCAGGTTCTACGACGAAACGATCGCCCGCGAGCTTCTCGCCTCGATCGGCGCCCCCGCCGACGCGTGGGATCAGGCGCTTGCCGACCCCAGCACCCATGACGACGTACGCACCGACCACGTCGAAGCGGTGGACCGCTACGGCGGCTTCGGCGTGCCGATCATCGTGTTCCCCTCCGGGCGCGCCGTGTTCGGACCGGTGGTGGTACCCGCCCCCGATGGCGACGACGCGCTCGCACTGTGGGACCTGACCGAGGCCTACTCGCGCATCAATGGGCTGTACGAGATCAAGACACCCAAGACACCCGCCGACATGCACATCATCGCCACCGCGTTCGAGCCGTACCTGTCGGCGCGCGAGTGGGCCACCATCCAGACGCCAGCCCTTTGAGGAGCACCCCATGACCATTCCAACCGACCCCGCCAGCCCCATCCCCACCGAAACCGCAGATACAGTCGACAAGCTCGAACAAACCTGGGCCGCCACCAGTTCGCTGTGCGCCAGTCTGCACGTGGGCCAGTGGCACGCTCGGCATCACCGATTGTCGCCAGTAACCGCGTTGCGTCTCCGGTTTGTACAGCCGCGTCGATCAAATAGACCCAAGGGGCAAATTGCTTCGGGTCTTTGGTGCGGATTTCGTCGACCACGTCCGCCGCTTTCACTCGCCACTGTTGCAGCGTATCACGGTCGCGGATGGTGAT
>JANOKQ010000554.1:0-15208 GCA_031419375.1 Acidimicrobiaceae bacterium | reverse complement strand
GCCGGCGGTGTCGCCGTGCTGATGCGCGTCTCGGTCACCGTCGTCGGCAATCGCACCGTCGCTCGAGATCGTGGGATGGCCCAGTGCAACCGGTATCCCGACCAGTAATGAGACCACTGCAATGCCTGCGGCCGCTGCGGTTCTTCTTCGCTTGATCATGATGGAGTATTCCTTCCGGAATCGTTTGATGACACACTCACTCGTTCCGACCATAGTGCCGGAAGTCACTACCCGCAAGTGCGGGGGTCGCGACCGCTAGCTGGCGGCCTCGACCGTTGCTCGGCGGCGCTGGCGACCCGCATCGCGCTTGCCGATGATCGCCATCGACGACGTTCACGAGCGATGCCAGTGGATTGCACTCGTTGGCGTGGTCGTGGCGGTGAGGGGCTCGCTCGATCCCGGCCGCCGCCGCTGGCGTCGCCCGTGAACCGTTCGCAGCGCCGATCGCGACAGTGCTTTCATCGAGATCCGCTCGACCGAACGGAGTGATTCATGAACATCAAACGACTGACCATCACCGCCCTCGCCGCTGTCGCCGTCAGTGCCGGTAGCACCTGGGCCTTGAACACGAACGCCGGCGCAGGCAGCGATGCGACCGCTCGCCTGTACACCGTCGGCGGCGACGAGATCGGCAAGGTGAGCTTCGAGTTCGACGACGACCAAACCGAAGTAAAGGTGGAGATCGATCTCGCCCACGCCGCCATCGCGGTCAACGCCTTCCACGGCTTTCACGTTCACGCTACGGGTGTGTGCGCCGCAGGTGGATCGCCAATCGTCGACTTCGGAGCCGCCGGACCTCACTACAACCCGGCGGGAGCGTTGCACGCCCAACACGCCGGCGACATGCCCAGCGTGTTCGTGAACAGCGACGGTACGACCACCGCCAAGTTCACCATCGACCGATTCGAGCCGGGCGAGCTGTTCGGCAAGGCCGTGATCCTGCACGCCAAGCCCGACTACTGGGACATCAACCCCATCAACGGCAACGCCGGTGCCCGCGTCGCCTGTGGCGTGATCGGCTGACGGACGGGAGCGGTGCTGCACCCCGGGTGGCGTCGAACGGAGACGGATGCCCGGGGCACGGCGTGTCGAGAAAGCCACGCCCACGGTGCACTTCTCGACAGGCGAGTGCTCCAGCCGGTCCGTTAGCCCGCGCGCTACCACAGGCTGCAACCGGTCTGCAGATGACCGTGTACGGTGGGGTCGTTGTCGTCTGACGACAAGAGGGGGACACTCACCGTGAGAACATCGAGAAGGCGCATCGCATTCGCAAGCGTCATCAGCCTTTGCTTCATCGCAGCTGCCTGCGGCAGCGACGCTGACGAGGCCGCGAATCCGACCGCTGCACCTGTGGCCCCGGCCACCGGTGCTCCGGATGCGGAGACAACCGAGGCGGTGACAACCGAGGCACCACCAGCCGATGAGCCAACGGCCACCGACGCAAGCCCGGCCTCGACTGCCGCTGCTGGCGGCGACGACCCGATCGCCGCACTGCACGACGAGTGCGTCGCCGAGGGTGGCAAAGTCAACCTCATTGCCCTGCCCGATGAATGGGCCAACTACAAGGGAATTCTCGCCTCGTTCGGTGAAAAGTACCCCGACGTCGAACACCCGGTCGCTAACCCCGACGCTTCCTCGGCTGACGAGATGAACGCTGTCGAGACCCTGGCCGGCCAGGACGACATGCCCGACAACGTCGACGTCAGCCCAGCTATCGCTCAGGAGATGGTCGACAAGGGTCTTTTTGTTCCATACGTCCTGACCAATGATGCCGAGATCCCCGATGGTCTGAAAGACGCCGACAACAACTGGACCGCTGCCTACTACGGCATCATCGCGATCACCACCAACACCACCATCGTTCCCAACGCCCCGACGAGCTTCGCTGACATGACGAAACCCGAGTACGAGGGCTTGGTCAACCTGAACGGTGACCCGCGCGAGTCCGGTGCGGCTTTCGCTGCGGTCATGGCCGCAGCAATCGCCAACGGCGGCGGTGCCGACGACATTCTCCCCGGCGTCCAGTACTTTGCCGATCTGAAAGCGTCGGGCAACCTCGGTGGCACTGACGTGACCAAGGAGCTCGTGCTCTCCGGCGAGACCCCGATTGCTATCGACTGGAGCTACAACGTGCCAGGTCTCGCAGCCGACCTCGAGGCGGCCGGGCTGACGGTCGAGGTCAACTTCCCGAGCGACGGCATCTACGGCGGCTTCTACGGCCAGGGTGTCATCACGGACAGTCCGCACCAGGCGTGCTCGAAGTTGTGGCTCGAGCACATCTTCTCCGACGAGGGTGCCCTCGGCTACCTCGAAGGTGGTGCCGTGCCGGCCCGCATCGTGGCGCTGACCGAAGCCGGCCTGGTCACCGAGGACGCCAAGAAGAACCTCCCGCCCGACGAGCTGCTGGAGCAGGTCTCGTTCCTCACCCCAGCCCAGATTGCGGCCGCCAAGGATGTCCTGGCCGAGAACTGGGGCCCAATGGTCGCCGACGCCTGAGGCGCTGGTGACCGACGCTGTCATATCCGTTGAGGGCCGCACCGCTGGTGCGGCCCTCTCGGTATCCCCAACCACTGGGCGACGTGCGCCACGCAACTGGGCCTGGCTCGGCCTGGTGCCGTTCCTCGGCTTCCTCACGCTGTTCCTCATTGTCCCGGCCATCAGTGTTTTCCAGGAATCGTTCAAGAACGAAGACGGCCGCTTCGGATTCGAGTCGATGGCCAACGCCTTCAAGGACCAGAACCGCGACGCGTTCCTGTTTTCGATCAAGTTCTCGGCGGCAGCCGCAGCCGTCGGCGTGGTGATCGGTGCGCTGCTCGCATACGCGGCTGCCACAGCGCAGCGGCCCCGCTGGCTGCGAAACCTCGTCGCCTCGTTCAGTGGCGTGGCCGCCAACCTCGGCGGCATCCCGCTGGCTTTCGCCTTCCTCGCCCTGCTCGGTAAGCAGGGCCTACTCACAAAAGTCATCGGCGCGGCGGGCTTCGACCTGTACAAGAGTGGTTTCGGATTCGACACCGTGCCCGGGCTGATCACGGTCTACTCGTACTTCAACATCCCGCTGATGGTGCTCATCACCCTGCCCGCGATCGACGGCTTGAAGGCCTCATGGCGCGAGGCCAGCTCCAACCTGGGCGGCACCACGTGGACCTACTGGCGGCGCGTTGGCCTACCGGTGTTGGCGCCCTCGCTGCTTGGCGGTTTCTTGTTGCTGTTCGCCAACTCGTTCAGCGCATACGCCACCGCCGCCGCGCTCACCGACAGCTCGCGCATCGTGTCGCTGCGGCTAGCCTTCTTCCTTGGTGGCGACGTGAACGCCGGCGAGGATGCCGTCGGCTTCTCGCTGGCATCGTGGATGATCATCATCATGGCGGTCGCAATGAGCCTCTACTGGGTGTTGCGCAAGCGCGCCGAACGGTGGCAGGAATCATGACCGCACATGGACCACCCCCGATCGAGCTCATCACCCCCAGCCAAGGGACAGCTGGCAAAGCGACACCTGGCAGGAGGACGGTCCGGCGTTTCGGCCGACTCGGGCCTACCCTGGTCATGGTCTTCTGCTTGTTGTTCTTTCTGCTTCCGCTGCTGGCGATGGCTCGCTTCGCGTTGCAAAACGTGCCGGTCGTCCTGCTCGGCTGGTCGACACTGTTCAACAAGTGGTCGCTGTCGGGCATCACCAAGGCGTTCAGCGATCAAGGCTTCCGCGACGCCCTGGAGCTCAGCGTGAAGCTCGCCCTCGGCACGGTCCTGCTGACGCTCGGGCTGCTGTTACCGACCGCCATTCTGGTGCATCTCCGACTGCCGCGGGCACGGGCGTTCATCGAGTTCCTCACCGTACTGCCGTACGTCATTCCGGCCATTGCCTTGGTTGCCGGCATCAAGGTGATCCAACCGCACATCCGCTGGTTCCTGAACTCCGACTACTCGCTGATCCCGTTCTACACGGTGTTGGCATTGCCGTTCACCTATCGGTCACTCGACGCCGGCATCCGCGCCATCGAACTGCGAACGTTGGTTGACGCGTCCCGCAGCCTCGGTGCCGGGTGGGGCATGACGTTGCGACGCGCCCTCGTGCCCAACCTCCGTACAGCCATCATCTCGTCCGCGTTCCTCACGACGGCGGTGGTACTCGGCGAGTACACCATCGCCAACGTTCTGCTACGCGACACACTGCCCACCTTCACCGCCATCTATCGCGGGCCCGAACCGCAGGCCAGCTACGGCCTAGCCCTGCTCACCCTCGTGGCCACCACGCTGTTGTTCGCGCTGTTGAGCGTGCTCACGCGCAGGAGCGGCGGCAAGGTCGCCGTCACGTCCGTGCCGTTGGCCGGCGTCATGTCAGACGAGACCTGAAAGACCACAATGACCGCGCTCATCTTCTCCGGCATTCGCAAGACCTTCGGGCCTACGGTCGCTCTCGAGGCGCTCGACCTAGCCGTGCAGCCCGGCGAGCTGATCAGCTTGCTGGGACCCAGCGGGTGCGGCAAGACCACTGCGCTCCGCGTCGCCGCTGGCTTCGAGAAAGCCGACAGCGGCTCGGTCACCGTGTCCGGCAACGACATCACGAACCTCTCCGCCCACAAGCGGAATATGGGCATGGTGTTCCAGAGCTACAGCCTGTTTCCCAACCTCACGGTCGAGGGCAACGTCGAGTACGGACTGCGCGCCCGCCGCATCGACAAGGTCCAGCGCAGCGCGCGCATTGGCGAGATCCTCGAGCTCGTGCAGTTGAACTCGATGGCCAAGCGTTACCCGCATCAACTGTCCGGCGGTCAGCAGCAGCGCGTCGCCCTGGCTCGAGCTCTGGCGATCAAACCGCAGGTGTTGTTGCTCGACGAGCCGTTGTCCGCGCTCGACGCCAAGGTGCGCACCACGCTGCGCGACGAGATCCGCCGCATCCAGACCGAGCTCGGCATCACCACCTTGTTCGTCACCCATGATCAGGAGGAGGCGCTCGCTATCTCTGACCGCATCGGAGTGATGTCGAACGGTCGGCTCGAGCAACTGGGCACGCCGCGCGATGTGTATCGGCACCCATCCAGCGCCTTCGTCGCTCGCTTCGTCGGATCGATGAACGAGCTGCCAGCGACGGTGGTGGGCGCGCATGCGGTGCGCATCGGCGGCATGGCCGTCACCACCCATGCGGCAACCCTCCATGCCGATGGCGCGAGCGTCAATCTGCTCGTCCGTCCCGAAGACATGCGCATCGTCGATCAGGGCGCGGGTCTGAGCGGCACCATTGCGAGCTGCACGTTCCAGGGCGCCAGCACAGTTCTTGGTGTGCGCATTGACGCGATCGACGTGCTCGCCGCGGTGCACGTGGCCGGGCTGGCCGATCTGACACCCGGAGAGCGGGTCGAGGTCGGCATCGACGGCACCCGCGCCGTCTGCGAGGTCGCTGCCTGAAGCGCTGTCGCGTGCCGGGCGTCGCATCGCGCGACACTGGTGACGATGAAAACTTCGCATGTCGTTGTCTCCTCCGACGGTCCGATCACCACCGTCACGCTCGACCGGGCGGACAAGCGCAATGCGCTCGCCCTTGATGTGATGCTGGAGCTGACCGCAGTTCTACGCGACGTCGGCGACAGCGATGCCTGCGGCGTCATCCTCGCTGCCAACGGGCCCGTCTTTTCTGCCGGGCACAACTTCGCCGACATGGCCGGCACCGACCTCGAGGGCGCCCGACATCTGTTCGAGGTGTGCACCGAGATGATGGACACGCTGCAATCGATCCCGCAACCGGTCATCGCCAAGGTGCACGCACTTGCCACCGCAGCCGGCTGCCAGTTGGTGGCCAGTTGCGACCTAGCGATCGCCGCCGAATCGGCATCGTTCGCGATCCCGGGCGGCAAGGGCGGTCTGTTCTGTCACACGCCGCTCGTTGCGGTGGCCCGCAATCTCGGTCGCAAGCGAGCGCTCGAGATGGCGCTCACGGGCGATGCGATCAGCGCCGCGACGGCGGCTGAGTGGGGACTCATCAATCGCGCGGTGCCTGACGCCGAGCTCGACGCTGCGGTCGCCGACCTCATCAGTCGAGCGACCCGCGGCAGCGAGCGCTCCAAGGCGCTCGGCAAGCGCGGCTTCTACGCGCAGGTCGGCCTCGACCAGCCCGCCGCCTACGACCTCGCCGTCGAGATGATGTCGACAGCAGCGCTGTCCCCCGACGCACAGGAAGGGATCGCCGCGTTCCTCGGCAAGCGCCGAGCCACGTTCACGGAACGACGCTGAGCACACCCGGGACGCCCGGGACACCCGGGACGCCCGGGACACCCGGGACACCCGGGACACCCCCGACGGTGCTGGATCACTTCTGCGTCTCGAGTCGATCCGCGTTGGGTCACGCACACGCGAGCGCGACTTGACGGAGCCGGTAGGTCACCGTGTCACGGCGATTGCGGATCGTGCGGTCGGTCACGCGGCACTCGACGGCGAGTTCGGCGGTGGATTGCCCACTGGCGAGTCGACGGGCGAGGTCGAGATCAGCGCTGTCGATTCCCGAGCGCTCGGCGATCTCCAACAGCTCGGCAAGTTCCTCGGCAGCCGACAGGCTGGTCGGCGGCGAAGCGGTCCGGTCGAAGGTGTGACCCGGCTGAGGGATGAAGGTGGCCCGCCGCCGACCGGGCTGCACGAACGCGCGGTACTCGATGTCGCGCAACATGTTGGGCACGATGAAGTGGGGCTTGCGGTCGACGGAGTAGTTGCGGATCGTCGACCACGCGGTAGCCACCACCTCGTCGAGGGCAGCATCGAGATCCCAGGGGTTGCGGCTGCGCCGTCGGGCCGTATTGCACATCCCCGGCAGGAGGCGCTGGAGGAGTAACCGGCCGGCGAGTTCGTCCGTGCGGGCGAGTTCGACAAGGAGCCCAAGTACCTCATCGCCGTCGATCAGGCGGGCCGCTGCACGCTCGGCCGGGGTGCGGCTGTAGCCGGTCATCGCCAAGATCTCGTCGAGGGACTCGACGTGTTCGAAGCGCCACCCCCACGTCTGTGCACGGCGGATCGACCGGGGTGAGCGACTGAGCCGGTCCCACTCCTGCTGGAGTCGGATGATGAGCGAGCGGGATGCCGCGCGGGGCGATACCGGACGGGCAGAACGGGGGGATGACGGGGCAGATGACATGGGCGCCACGATGACGAACCCCCCTCACCGCGACCCTCACTGCTGGTCTCCCCCGCGGAGTGCTCCGTCACCGAACTTCGTCAAGACTTCGTCAGATAGCGCCTCACCGGCAGCTCACCGCCCACCCCGTCCGGCCCACTCGTGACTCACATGCCCAGGTCACGACTCCTGTAAGTGCGTGTGGCGCCGCTGCCAACGATCGCGCCGGGTGTCGCGGCTGCGGGGGTTGACCGATTCGATTTCCGAGCGCGGGGCGCCGAGGCACGTCAGTGATCATGGAACCAGCGACCCACTCACTCCCGGACACGCAACCCGTCTCGTCGGCTGCCGGCCCCGCCGATGGGAGCTGGAGCGCCTGCTGGGTCAGCGGTCCCGATGGCGGACGCTCGTTCGCCTTCTCGGCGACGAGCGACGTCGTCGTCGGCCGCGCTGCCAAGGCCGACATCCGCTGCGACGATCCACTGCTCGAGCCGTTCCATCTGCGGGTGCGGCGAGATGGCCAGGGTTGGGCGGTCGTCCAACTCGCGGGACGACCCCCGGCACGCATCACCGGCGACTCGATCAGCGTCGGGTCGAGCACCCTTGCGCTCACCCCCTCGCGACGGACTGGTCGCAAAAGGGGCATCACCGGAGACGTCGGGGCCGAGGCAGGGCGGACCAGCATCACCGTCAATCGGACCCCCCGGACCGTGCCGAGCTGGGAGGCTGTTCCGGTCCAGCGACGCACCGTCGGACCGGCACCCGCGGCGCCGGGCAACGGCGGATTGTTGCCGGCAACGGTTGCGCTGGCGGGCGCGGCAGTGATTGCGTTGGTGGTCGGACAATCGATGTTCATGCTGTTCGGATTGATCGGGGCTGCGGTCGCGATCGCGACGTGGATCGGCGGGAGGGTGACCTACCGGCGGAGGCGTCGCGAACACGGACTCGCTGTTGCCGACGCCGAGGCTCACGTCGCGCTGTCGGTAGCCGGGCAGTCCAGCGAGTGGTCGGCGTTCCATATCGCACACTCACCGTGGCTCCACCGCTCGATCGGCGAACTGCACGGCGGCGCCGCGCACATCTGGCGACGCCGAGCCGGACACCCGGACGCGTTCGAGGTCTGCCTCGGCGCGGGAGACGTCACGTTCGAGCCGGCGTTCGCAGGCGCGTCGGTGTCCGACGACAGCCTCGTCAACGCCTCGACGGTGTTACCCGACCAACCAGTGTGCGTGTCGTTCGGGCCAAGCGCGCGGGTCGCACTGAGCGGCGCGGAGGCAACGGCGCTGATACGCGCCGCACTCGTCGAACTGGCGATCGCGACCGGACCAGCCGACTGGCAACTCGTGGTCGTCACCGAGCAGCCCCGCGACTGGGAGTGGGCGCGCACGTTGCCGCACATCGCCGACGGCGTGGGATCGAGCCGAATCCTGTCGTCACGCGAGCTGCTCGATTTCAGCCGTGACCGGTCGACCGCCATCCAGACGCACACCGTGGTGGTCACTGATCTGACCGAGCAACTGTCGCTGCGCACGGCCCCGCTCCGCCGACTGATCGGGACCGATCCGAGCATCGCCGTCGTCTCGCTCGTTGCCGCAGGCGCGGCGATCCCAGCAATCTGCCGGACGCTGATCGCCACTCGCGCCGATGGCCGCGCTCGGCTGGTGGCCGACGCTCACCTCGGCTCGACGCCCATCTCGTTCAGCTACGTGGGCATGAGCGCACGCTCGGCCGGCGATGCGGTGGCCGCGCTTGCCCACTTCCGTGATCCCGAGGACCCGCGTACCGCAGGCAGCGATGTTCCCCGGTCCGTCTCCCTCGTCGAGTTGCTCGCCGAGCGCCACGTCGACCCCTTCGACTCCGATTCGATCGAACGGGGTTGGATGCGCGACGCGATCGACGCCAGCCCGTGCACGCCGATCGGTCGAGCTGCGGACGGCACCGTCGACATCGATCTCGTCCGTGATGGTCCACACGCGCTGCTCGCAGGCACCACGGGGGCCGGCAAGAGCGAGTTGTTGCGCAGCCTGGTGCTCGGTCTTGCCACCTGCGTCAGCCCCGAGCAGCTGACGTTCGTGCTCGTCGACTACAAGGGCGGTGCAACCTTTGATGCGCTCACGGCGCTCCCCCACGTCGTCGGAACGGTGACCGACCTGGACGGCACGCTGGCCGATCGCGCCCTGCGCAGCCTGCGCGCCGAGCTCACGGTTCGCGAGCGGATGCTGCGCGAACACGGCGCAGTTGATCTCACCAGCGCCCGGCTTGCGCTGCAGGCACCGGTGATGCCCCGGCTCGCCGTGGTGGTCGATGAGTTCGCCGCGTTGGCAGTGGAGCATCCCGACTTCCTGCACGCGCTCGTCGGCATCGCCCAGCGTGGACGGAGCCTCGGCGTCCACCTGCTGTTGGCGACGCAGCGACCCAGCGGGGTGATCGACGATGCGATCCGGGCCAACACCACACTTCGGATCGCCCTGCGGGTGAACGACAGCGGCGACGCGCTAGACGTGGTCGGTGACACCGGTCCGGCGTCGTTCAGTCGCTCGCTGCCCGGCCGGGCGATGATGCGCCTCGGCCCTGACGAGCTGGTGACGTTCCAGACCGCGTCGTGCGGTGACGATCCCGACCCGGTTGGGCGTGGCGAAACAAGCGGGCGCGTCGGCCGGATCGTCGATGCGATCTGCGTGGCCGTCGAACACGCCCAGATCGAAGCGCCTCGCCGGCCATGGCTCGAGCCGCTCCCCACCCTGCTCACTCCGGGCGACATGCGCATCACCAACACCGGCATCACCGACACGAGCACGGGCGAGACGGGCACGGGCATGCCCGTCGTGGTCATTCGCCCGGTGGGCCTCGTCGACGTTCCCGACGAACAGACCCGCCGCCCGCTCACGTGGCGGCCCGACGACGGGCACCTGCTGGTGGCCGGCTCGCAGGGCAGCGGGGTGACCTCGACCTTGCTGGCGTTGGTGGACGCCGCCCTCGATCATCCGTCGCCACCCACCCTGTTCGTCATCGATGCCCTCGGCGATGCTCGGTGGGACTCGGCATCGCCGCACCCGAACTGCGCTGCGGTCACGCGTCTCCACCAGCGCGAGCGGCTGTGGCGGGTTCTCGACCGGCTCGCATCGTGGACACCGACGCAGGGTCGGGCGCTGCTCGTGATCGATGGCATCGCCTCGTTGCGACACGAGCTGGAGCCGTTCGAGCGGGCCGGCGAACACGAGCTGTTCGAGCGACTCGTTGCCGAAGCCGAAACATCCGGCATCACGATGCTGATCGGTGCCGACACAGTTAGCCGGATGCCCGCATCGCTGCTGGCACGATGCAAGCACCGGTGGGTGATGCACTTCCACGATGCCCACGACGGTTCGTTGTTGGGCGTGCCGGCCGCGGCGATGCCAGCGGCGATCCCCGGCCGAATCGTGCTCGCCGGAACCGCGGGGCACCTCCACGCGCAGATCGCGATCGCCAGCGCGATCGCCAGCGCGGCCACCAGCGCGGCCACCAGCGCGGCCACCAACACGATCACCAACACGATCACCAACACGGGCATGAACACGGGCATGAACGGGGTCACCACCGCACGGCCCCAACGCCATGCGGTACCGAGGATCGGCGAACTTGCCGCGATCGTCGAGTCCGACACGCTGCCCGCGTCGGCGCTGGACGCCACCACGTGGCGGGTGCCGATTGGGCTGCGGTTTCACGATCTTGCGCCACTCGAGTTGGAGGTAACCGACGGCGACCACGTCCTGATCGTCGGCCCAACCCGCAGCGGCAAGAGCGGCGCCCTACTCCGCTTCATCGAGGCATGGAGCGAAGCGACCCCGGGCCAATCGGCGATCGTTGTGCTCACGCCGCGCCGGTCACCGCTGACGGCGACGTGTTCCACGGTGGCAGAAGCGATCACCGCTGTCACCGAGCACCTCGCCGCCGGGCGATTGACGCTGCTTGCCGTCGACGACGCCGACTTGGCCCACGACGACAGCGGCCGGCTCAGCGCGCTCATCGCAGCACGCACGACTGGGCTGGTCGTCGTTGCCTCGGGGCGAGCGGACGCGCTCCGCCAAAGCTACGGGCACTGGACCACTGCGATCCGACGCAGCCGGATCGGGGTAATCCTGGCGGGGGGCACCGACATCGATGCCGACCTGTTCGGCGTCGCCCTCCCACGAACGCTGCCGCTCGCGACGCGGCCCGGCCTGGCCCATGTGGTCGCCCACGGCGACCTCGTACTCGGTCAGGTAGCCGTCGCAGCGACGATCCCTGCGGCCCCGCTGCGAACCGCAAGCACACGCACCGCGAGCACACGCACCCCCGGCACCCGCACCCCCGGCACCCGCACCCCCGGCAGGCGGCGCGCCCCTCAGCTCGTCGCCTGGCCGTGAGGATGGGGTGGGTCGAGCGCGGGCCCTCGATCGTCGAACGCGATCGCACCGGCGACAGCGCCGTATCGTTGCCGTCATGGCCCGCCTGCTCACCGTTGCCGCCGCACAGCTCGGTCCGATCCAACGCGACCACACGCGAACTCAGGTTGTCGAGCGGCTGATCGCGTTGCTCCATGATGCCCACCATCACGGTGCCGAACTCGTCGTCTACCCGGAGCTCGCGCTGACCACGTTCTTCCCACGATGGTTCGTTGACGACATCGCCGACGCCGACCATTGGTACGAAACGTCGATGCCGAACCCGGCAACCCAGCCCTTGTTCGACGAGGCGAAACGGCTCGGCATCGGGTTCTGCCTCGGCTACGCGCTCAAGGACACCGACTCCTCCGGAACGACACACCGCTGGAACGTGCAGACCCTCATCGAGCGCGATGGCAGCATCGTCGCCTCCTACAAAAAATCGCACATCCCCGGCCACGAACATCACGAACCCGATCGCCCGTTTCAACACGCCGAACGCTATTATTTCGAGCCGAGCCCCGACGGGTTCGGTGCCTGGCGGGCTTTCGGCGGCGTCGTTGGAATGATGATCTGCAACGATCGCCGGTGGCCCGAGAGCTACCGGGTGATGGGCCTGCAGGGGGTGGAGCTGATCCTGTGCGGCTACAACACCCCCATTCACTACGTCCCCGATCCCAGCCAGGACATCTTGCAGGGATTCCACAACGCGCTGGTGATGCAGGCTGGTGCGTATCAGAACGGTACGTGGGTGGTGGGTGTCGCCAAGGGCGGTGTCGAGGAGGGTATCGATTCGCTGGGGCAGACGATGATCGTGGCCCCGAGTGGACAGATCGTTGCGCAAGCCCTCGGCACTGCCGACGAGCTCGTCGTTGCCCGCTGCGATCTCGATTGGTGTGCCCGGTACACAACCACGTTGTTCGATTTCGACCGATATCGGCGCCCGGAGATCTACGGGCGAATAACCGCACAGCGCGGTGCCCTGGCACCGCTTGACCTCTGACGGCCCCGCCGTACCGGTGCCACGGCCGTGCCCCACCGAGCTGCTCGACGAGCGACACGCACCCTGCAATTGCGGCTGCTCTGAAGCGGATCACTACTCTGTCAGCGGCAGCTGTGTACAGTTGCCGATGCGTTCGTGCCGACGTTCGCTCAACGAGCAGAAAGTGATGCCCTTGGCGGGGGGCGTGCCAACGAGGATCACTTATGACAGACAACAATGCGTCCCCAGTGAAGGTGCTGGTCGTCGACGACCACCGTTCCTACGCCGAGGCGCTCAGCCTGGCGGTGTCGATCGAGCCGGGATTCCACAGCATCGGCTCGGTCCCCGATGTCGAATCGGCGATCGCGGCCGTCCTCGAGCACGAACCTGATGTGGTCATCATCGACTGGCAGCTCCCCGAAGTCGACGGTGTCGAGGGTGTGCGTCAGCTGCTGCTGACCGACCCCCAGTTGAAGGTGATCATGATCACCGGCCACGCCGAGTCAAGTTTGCGTCGGCTAGCGGCGATGGCCGGGGCGTCGGCGTTTCTTGCCAAGGAGAGCTCGATTGCCGAGATCCTGCAATCGATCCGTGACACAGTCAGCGGTGAAGCATCGATCGACATCACGATCGGTGCCGACGGAGAAACCGCTGCAGCGCTCAGCCTGACCCCGCGTGAGGTCGAGGTGTTGTACCTGCTGTCGAAGGGCCGCGACACACCAACGATCGCATCGTCGCTGTATCTCAGCGTGCACACCGTGCGCGGGTACGTCAAAGAGGTGCTGCGCAAACTCGGCGCCCATTCGCAACTCGAAGCGGTGGCAATCGCCCGCCGCGTCGGGCTGCTCCCCGACTGAGGTCACGACGGCGAGGTCGCGCGAATTTCACCTTGATGGTGGGGACGCGTCCTTGCCAAACGCCTGGGTGCCGGGCTGGCGTGGGAGGGTGACCAGGAACCTGGCACCGCCGCGCGCACTTCGCATGCATCGGGCCGCACCACCGTGGAACCCGGCGAACTGCTGCACCAGGAACAGCCCGAGCCCGGTGCCCGGCCGGTCGGCAGACCGTTCCCCGCGCACGTACGCGCCAAACACGCTGACCCGCATCTCCTCGGGCACGCCGGGGCCGTCGTCGTCGACAGAGAGCTCGATGACGTCGGCCTTGCCCACGGCGCTGATCAGGATGTTGCACCCAGCGGGCGTGTGCGTGATGGCATTGCTGATGAGGTTGTCGACGATCCGTTCCAATTGCACCTCGTCGGCCCACAGGGTGAGGTTGCCGCGCACGGTGTCGACGGTGATCGAGTGCGTGGCCCCGGCTCGCTCGCGGGCGCTGTCATAGA
This sequence comes from Acidimicrobiaceae bacterium, assembly GCA_031419375.1. GTDB lineage: Bacteria > Actinomycetota > Acidimicrobiia > Acidimicrobiales > Ilumatobacteraceae > VFMC01. The sequence goes on along the minus strand of JANOKQ010000554.1, from coordinate 1,388 downwards.
TCAGTTGCTCGAGGTCGACCCGCGTCCGCCGCGGCGCTTCCAAACCCGACCCGAGCCGATTTGCGGCGACGAGATCGGACAGCACACCCTCGGTGCGCCGTGCTTCGGCATGAACCCGGCTGATCAATTCGGTTCGTTGCCATTCGCTGATCGCGTCCGCACGATCTTCGAGGATCTCCGTCATCATCCGAATTGCCGCGAGCGGCGCGCGGATGTCGTGCGACACCGCCGACAAGAGGGCGGCCCGCTCCTGGGCGGCGCGGGCGAGATCATCGAAGGACGCCTGCAACTGATTTTTGAGCGTGAACAACTCGGTGACGTCGGCGAAGGTGGTGATCGCCCCCGTGATCCGGTTTCCCGGCCCCCACAGCGGGGCGGCGTTGACGAGCAGCCAGCGGCGCGCCCCGTCGCTGGCCCGGCTGATGCCCATCACCTCGTCGCGGACTTCGATGCCGTGGCGCAAGGTGACGTTGATCGGGCGTTCCTCTGTGCCGTAGGGAGTCCCGTCTTCGTGCATTGCCCCGAGGTAGCGTTCGTCTGCGCGGCGGCCGAACAGGTCGGCTCGCGAGCTGCCGAGGATCGACTCCGCGGCAGGATTGCAGTCCAGCAGGATCCCATTGATGTCGTACACGAGCGCGCCCTGGGCCAGGGCCTGCAGCACACTGCGGAACCGTTGCTCGCGAACGAAGAGCTGGTCTTGATCACGTGCCAGCGCAACCATCGTTGCGCGCAGTACGAAGAGCTGTTCGACCTGGCGGGCGAGTGCGGCAAGCATCTCGAGTTGGGACTCGAGGAACGGCTGCGGCGTGCGGTGCACCACGCCGAGCACGCCGACCGCGACGCGGCCGAGGTCGTAGAGCGCAAACCCGGCGTAGCTGCGGGTCGGTACGTCGAAGGACCAGTCAGCGAAGCGCTCGTCGGTGGCCGTATCGCGGACGACAAAGGGCCCGTTGGAGCGGATGGCATACGCGCCGATCGAATGCTCACGCGGTACGGAGTCGACGTCGATGCCGATCTTCGCCTTGAACCACTGGCGGTCCTCGTCGAAGAAGCTGATGAACGCTGCCGGTGCCTGGCAGATGCGGGCGGCCAACATGGCAATGTCGTCGTACGCCCGCTCCCGCGGGGTGTCGAGGATGCCGAGGCGTTCGACAGCAGCGCGTCGAGCGGCGATCTCGCCGGCCGTGTCACCGGTCGTGTCCGCGCTGCCAATGTCCACGACGCGAGGGTAGTGCGACGGTCGCCAGCACCCGGCACGGTCGCACGTGTCACCTGGCCCGACGGTCATGCATTCGCACGATCGCCGAAATTTTGACAAAATGTAAAATGTGACCGCCACCATCGACTGTTCGACGCCCGACAACGTGACCGGGGTGCCGCTCGTCGTG
>JANOKQ010000553.1:0-10901 GCA_031419375.1 Acidimicrobiaceae bacterium | reverse complement strand
CACGCGTGTGCCGCCTTCAAGGATCGCGTAGAACGCGCCGAGGCGCTGGGTGCCACCTTTGTCGCTGATGTCGCGCTGGTCATGCATCAGGTCGATCACGGGGTGCGGTGTGGCCGGGTCCATCTCGGTCGAGTTCGCGCCGACGAGGCCCATCACGTTGCGGGCGAATTCGACGGTCATCGCCTGCAGCCCAAGGCACAGGCCGAGGCACGGTACGTCGTTCTCGCGGGCGTAACCGGCGGCAGCGATCTTGCCCTCGAAACCACGCTCGCCGAAACCACCGGGGATGACGACGCCATCGAGATCGGCGAGGCGGCCAGCGGTGAGCAAGCCCTCAACGTCTTCGGCCTGGATCCAGTCGATCTCCACCTTGGCACCGTGATGGAAGCCGGCGTGCTTCAAGCTCTCGACAACCGACAGGTACGCGTCTTGCAGTTCGACGTACTTGCCGATCAGGCCGATCTTGACCGGCTTGGTCGCGGCCTCGACCTTGTCGACGAGCTCTCGCCACGGGGCGGCATCGAGGGGGGCATCGATGCGCAACACCTCGCACACGACGTCGTCGAGCCCTTCGTCGTGCAAGATCAGCGGCAACTCGTAGATGTTGCGCACGTCGGCGGCGTTGACCACGGCGCGCTCATCGACATCGCACAGGTTGGAGATCTTGCGCTTCAAGTTGTCGCTGATCGGTTCCTCGCTGCGGCACACGATCACGTCGGGCTGGATGCCGCGGCTACGCAACTCGGTTACGGAGTGCTGCGTTGGCTTGGTCTTCTGTTCGCCGCTCGGGCCGATGAATGGCACCAGCGTGACGTGGATGTAGCACACGTTGTCGCGTCCAGCCTCCTTGCGGAACTGGCGAATCGCCTCAAGGAACGGGAGGATCTCGATGTCGCCGACTGTTCCGCCAACCTCGGTGATCACCACATCGACCTCGTCAGTGGCGAGGCGATGGATGCGCCGCTTGATCTCGTCGGTGATGTGCGGGATCACCTGCACGGTCTTGCCGAGGTAGTCGCCGCGCCGTTCGGCGGCGAGCACCGCTTGATAGATCGAACCCGTCGTGGCATTGGAGTTCCGTGTGAGGTTCTCGTCGATGAACCGCTCGTAGTGACCGAGGTCAAGGTCGGTTTCGCCGCCGTCGTCAGTGACGTACACCTCGCCGTGCTCGAACGGGTTCATGGTGCCTGGATCGACGTTGATGTACGGGTCGAGCTTCTGCATCGTCACCCGCAGACCACGCATCTTCAACAGTCGACCGAGCGACGAGCCGGTCAGACCTTTTCCAAGGGAGCTGGCAACGCCTCCTGTCACAAAAATGTGCTTCGGCATCGAACCCAAACCTCCGTCTCAGGCGAACTGACAACGGGAGTACATTGTAACGCGCGACTCGCCCGCTTCGCGCGGACCATGGCGAACGCATCCTGATTGTTCGTCGTCAATCGCCCATCCGCCGCGGCGCGAGGGTGCCGAGGCGATCGAGGAAACGCAGTGGGGCGACCCGGTCGATCACCGCCGAGAAGCTGACGAACTCACTGGCCACGTTGCCAGCAGCGATCACGGCGATGGCCACCCACTGGCCTCCCGGGCCGAGCGACAGGGCGAGGCCGTAACCGACAGCGGCCCCCAACACGTTCGATCCGGTGTCGCCGAGCATGCACTGCTCACGCAGGTCGGCCACCAACAACCCGGCACCCGCGCCGAGCACCAGCATCGGTCCGGTGAGCCACCATCCGGGCGCTCCGGCGACCGCGACCACCACGGCACCCACCACGCTCAGCTTGATCACCCGACCCGGGGCCCGGTCGAACAGGTTGGCCAGGTTGGACGCCAGAGCGATCAGCAACGCTCCGCGCACAAGGGCATCGGTGCCGTCGCTGAACGGGGCGGTCACCAGGGCCAGCACTCCCCCGCCGACGAGTTTGACCAAGCCGGTGGTGAGGTTCCCGTGCCGCAAAGCGCCGAGATGGCCGGCGAAACCCTTCGTCGAGGCGGAACCGACCAGATCGTCGAGCAGACCGATGAACCCGAAACCCAACGTGCCGCCGGCGAGCAGGGTGGCCCCGCGCCCGGCCTCCTCGCCGCTGACCCCACCAAGACGGACCCAGCAGAAGTAGCCCCCGCTCACGCCCAACACGGCCAGCACGACGAACACCCCCGACGCGATGGGCAGCGGGTGGCCCCGGTAGTTGGTGCGTACCAACACGGTCGAGTCGGTCCACTGCCGCCGCATGCCGACCCACAGCAGCCAACTAGCCAGGGCGCCGGCGGCGAAAGCGCCCGCGGCGATCATGTTGCTGCCCGCCCCGACTCGGCCTGCTCGGCGAGGGCTCGCCGTTCGGCGCGTGTCATCGGCACGATCATCACGCTCGCCAGCCAGGAAATGGCCCCGGCGAGCATGACCCCGGGCACAACCAGACCGCTGTCGTTGAGCGCGAACCCGAGGACTGCCGCGGTTGTCCAGCCGATTCCGAAGGCCGCAACGGCGGGTCGACCGGCAATTGCCGCGGCGATCGTCGGCCGGTTGCGCCAGCACCACATCACCGCCACGACAACGATGCCGACAAGGATCAGCGACCAGAAACTCGACGTCAGGATCGACACGTTGCCGCGTAGCTTGCGGCGCAGGATCAACCCTCCCCTGCCATGCAGCAGATCGTCGAGGAAACGGCCGAGGTGGGTGCGCGACCCCTCGTCACGAGACAGGTCGATCGCCGCGAGCACCCCCACCGCGACCGCGCTCATCGCCACAGCCACCAGGGCACGCAACCAGCTCAACCTGCGCCCCGTGAGCCACACCAGCATCAAGCCGAACCCTGGGATCAGGGCCAGTGTGCCACCGACATCCGAACCGAACGCAGGGGCGGCAACAGCGATCAGGGTGACGACGCCGACCCATGCGGCGAACAGAACCGCGCCGCGCTGGCGACCGCAGCGCAACAAGCCGATCACTGCGGTGACCATCGCCGTCGAAGCCACCAACCCGAACGCGAGATTGCCGAACCCCTGGAACCTACCTGCGATGGTTGGTGTGTACCCGAGTGGCGTGTTGATCTGGAGCGATCCGCCGGCCACGACGTCGACCATCATCGTCGCCCACAGCAGCGCGCTCAGCGCCGTGGTGGCAGCCCATGGCCCGAACCGGCTCAACGCACTGACGCTGATCACGGCGAGCGTGATCGCCACGACCACCGTCGACACGACGAAGAAGGCGAGCGGTAGTCGGTGATACGACACCAGGCCGAACAGGAAGGTCACCGTCGGGTACGCCGCCAGAATCGGTGCCAGCATCCGCGCGGTGCGGCCGCGGCGGCCGAGCACGCTCGCACCGCACAACACGATCAGCACGACGAACACGACGCTCACCGGTCCAACGGCACGGTCACGGAAGTCCACCCGGTCGGCCAGGTCGGCGAACCCCGCGATCCGTTCATCACGACGTGCAGTGTCGGTATCGGTACCGGTATCGGTATCGAGCGTCATCGGTCGGCCGCTCATCGCTTCGGGTATGTCACCTACGTCGAGGAGTTGCACGATCGTCGGGGCGATGTCGGTGAGGGCCACGTACCCACCGCGACGGGTGGTCGCGCTGGACAAGGTTCCCCCGACGATCTCATCGCCGGCCCGCCCGGCAACGCCGTAACCGACCACGGTGACCTCCGCCCCCGCGGCGACGGCTGACGGGGCAACCACGATCACCCCTATCGAGAGGGCCGAACCACCGTCGGCTTCGAGGGACTCGGCGGACTCAAGGCCGAGAGACTCGACTGCGGCGTCGATCTCGGTGATGACCGAGGTGCGTTGCGCGGCAACCTCGGTGTCGTCCAGACCACGAAACTCCACCAGCGTGACGTCTGCCGACAGCTCGAGCGGCCCCGGCGCGATGACTGCGCTGTACTGATCGACGCAGCCTTGCCCATCCATCAGCGCCGCTATCGCGCCCGGTGCGCCGTACACAGCAGTACGCAGGCCGCCTGTCGTGAGCGCCGATCCGAGCGCGCCGGGCGTCGAACCATTCAGATCCTCGTCGGCCGCGGTGCGAGCCTGGGCCGCAAGTTCGGGCAGGCACGCTGCGCCACCAGCAGCCAGTTCCGGGACAAGTTCACGACCGACGCCCGCTTCCTCGATGCTCAAGCGGTTGCCGGCATTCATCGTCAAGTAACCCTCTACCAGCGATGTCTGCGATCCGATGGCGCGCACGCTCAGCAACGCTTCGGCGTGCAACCACCGGTCGAGGCCGGGGGTGTCGAGCGCATCGAGGTCCTGCCAGCGCAATCCGGGGACGCTGATCAGCAGCACTCGATCGACTCGGGCCAGCGTTGCCGTCGACGGGCCCGAACCACCGAGGAAACCCCCCACCCCGAGGCCCACCACGGAAGCGACCGCGCACCCGAGCACCGTCACCCGGGTCACCGTGCGGGTCACGCTGTGACCAGTGGCGCGGCGAACGAACCGGCGTGCGGCGGTGGCGCGACTGGCTGGCATCAGAACCGCACGATCTGGCGGACCAACGTGCGCGGGTCCGCGCCGATGAGCAGCGTCACCAGCACCAAAAACACGATGACACCTACCGCGCCGGCTGCGCCGATCGCCAGCAGCGACCCGAGCAGGCCAGTATCGAACAGCAATCGGATCGGCACCATTGCTGCCGCACTGGCGATCGCGGCCGCGGCGGAACCGACCGACAGCCGCCCAACGGTGGCGATCGTCGGGCCACCGGTCAGCGAGCGGACTCGCAGGGTCAACATCGACGCAGCAAGCACCTGCGTCAGCGAATAACCCACAGCCAGTGCCACCGATCGTTCGCCATCGGAGATGACCGCTGTTGCGGCCACCATCGCGGCCACGCCGATCACCGCGGATCCGGCCACGAGCAACGAGGCCCGCTTGACGTCGTCGAGCGCGAAGAGCACGCGGGTCATCACGAACACCATGCCGTAGGCAACGAGCCCCGTTCCGAACACGGCAATGGTGTGCGCGATCGGGGCGTATCCCTGGTTCGCGGCCTCGCCACCCCACCCGGCGACGCGGGCGATCGGCCACGCCAATGCCATCATCGCCGTGCCGGCGAACATCAGCAGCGGCACCACCACCTGGGCGGTGCGGATCACCAGGGTGCGGGTGTGCTCGACATCACCGCGCTGCCACGCTTCGGCCACACGCGGTGCCAACGTCGTGGCGAGCGGCACGGCAACGAGTGCATGGGGCAGCACGAAGAACGCGAACGCGATGGTGAACACGGTGACACCGCCTTCGGCACGGTAGCCGAGCACGACCGCTGCAGCGGTCGGCACCAAGGTGCCGACCACGGACAACATCGCCCACCCAACGGTGTGACGCAACGCGACGACGGCCGGGTGCCGTGGGGCCCATCGCGGACGCCACGTCACTCCCTGGACCGACAACACGATGCCGGGAACAGCGGTGAAGGCAACGACCGCCAAGGTGGTGCCACCGGCGAGGAGTCCGAACTCCACGCGGGAGAGGTCGAGCGATGCTGGCGCACCATCACGGGCGGCCTCGAAACCGAGGTAGCAGCCGATGACGATCAGGTTGTTCACCGCCGGAGCGAGTGCAGCAGCGGCAAACCGGCGGCGGGCCGCCAGCGCTGCGGTCGAGACCATCCCGATGCCGTAGAACAGCACCTGTGGGACGAACACGATCAACATCGGGGTGATCAGCCGCAGCTTGTCATCGGCCAACCCTCGATCAGCTTCGCCGGCCACCAGCATTCTGGCCACCAGAGGCGACGCGGCCATCACGACCACCGCGATAACGGCGAGCACGGCCAGCACCACACCAAGCACCGCCCCGGCCGTTTGGCCGAGCTCGGCGTCACCTCCCGAGGTGCGCGCGGCAACGAACGTCGGGAGCAGCACGGCCTGCAACACACCTCCAGCGACCAGTTCGAACACCAGGTTCGGCACGAAGTTGGCGGCGAAATAGGTGTCACCGAGCAGACCGCTACTGAGAATCGCTGCGGCGATCAAGACACGCGCGAACCCGGTGAGGCGTGACAGCATCGTGCACGCCGTGACCACGGCTGCGTCACGGGCGAACCGATTGGGAGCCAACACGCCAGAACCGAACGTGACGCGCGCCTCGACGCGGCCCGCAGCGGGGCCCATCGGGTTGACCTCGCTCACGCGAGTCGCGGCGGGATCGCTCGATCCGCACCGTCACGGAAGCCGTAGTGCTGCACCGATCCGACGACTGCGGCCTCCAACCCGAGCACCACGGTGACCCACCCGAGCACGGTCTCGGCGTTGTCGACCGTGATCACCTCGTCGCGCAGCCGGCCGCTGTCGCGGATCGAACCGACGAACGACTCCACGGGCGATTCGGTGCCCTGGGCGATACGGCCGACCTCGGCAACGAGCACCAACAGCGCGGCACCGTCGGGATCGGATACCGACACGATCCCCGAGAGCACCCGCGCCGGATCGGCGACCATGTTGCGGTCGGTCAGCACCACCACTGCAGCCCGCTCGACGACGACTTCGCTGCGGTCGACTTCGGCCAGATCGACCAGCCCGGAATCCTCCAGCTCGCCGAACGCTCGCGACAGGGCTTCGCTGGGACGAATCGGTTCGCCAGCGGTCAGCTCGCCGGCGACTCCCTCGACGAGGGCGGCGACACGCTCACCCATCACCACGGCCGGGTCCGGTGCTTGTATCGCGTCGCCACCGAGGCCCTCGGCGACGCGGGCTGCCGCGTCCACATCGAACACGAACGAGGCGATGCGGACGGCTCCCGCCAAGGTTGCCGCCGAGGCGCGGATCGAGCGGACGACTCCGTCGGTCACCTCGCGGTCGACATCGCCGGCGATGACCAGCACCACCGCCGTGCCGGCCAAACGGCCGGCCAGCAACTGGGCCGGGCCGTCGGTGCTCCACCCATCGAGCTGGGCCAATTCGGCAGCAAGCACATCGTTTTCCGAACGTTCGGACTCGAGGATCTGTTCGGCGCTGTTGAGGCGCGCCCTGGTGCTATCGAGGAGCGGGCCGCGGACCACCGTCGATCCGGCGGCGATTCCAACAGCAAGCGCGACGAATACTGCGACCAGGCTGAAGATGTGCTGACGCAAGCTGATCATCGGTCAATCACCACCCGATCCGAGCCCGGAGCCACAGCCACACGCTACGGAACCAGAGCTGTACGGGTTCGCTGACCGCGACAACCAGAACCAGCGACGACAGCATGGCCACCACGAACAAGGCAATGTCGCGGCCCTTGACCACGGGTCGGTAGAGGTTGTTCACACCCTTCGCGTCGATCAGCATCCGGCCCACCTTCAGCCGCACCAGGAACGTCGAGGCCATACCCGCGCGCCCCTTGTCGAGGAAGTCCTCCATCGAGTTGTGCGTCCCGACGGCAACGATCAGTTCGGTACCACGCTCGTAGGCCAGCAACATGGCGATGTCTTCGCTGGTGCCGGGGCTCTCGAACAACAGGTATGGCAAGCCGAGCTCGCGCAGCCGCTTTGCGCCAGGAGCGCGACCGCCGGCATAAGCGTGCACGATCAGTTCGGCACCACAGCCGAGTGCAGCCTCACCCACCGAGTCCATGTCGCCAATGATGATGTGCGGCTTCAGACCCAGGCTCAGCAGCGCATCGGCACCGCCGTCAACGCCGATCAGTACGGGCTTCAGCTCGCGCAGGTACCCCGACCGGTGCAGGGCGAGCAGGTCCTCGCGAAAGTCGATACCGCGCACCACGATCAGGGTTTGGCGCCCCTTGAACGACACGTTCGATGCCGGCAGATCGGGATCGTCGGTGGCGAGGTGCCGTTCGCGACGCAAGTACTCGAGGGTGTTCGACGCGAACAATTCCAACTGCTGGCCAACGTTGTGGCGGGCATCGGACACGCGCGCTTGGAGATCGCTTTCGTACTGGCGGTGGCCGGTGGCGATCTCGTCGTCGCCGATCAGGACCCGGTCACCGTCGATGGTGACGACCTCGCCTTCGGAGATCCGCTCCATCACACCGACGCCAACGTCGTCGAGCAGCACCACACCCCCGCGCAGCAGTTGGAGCGGTCCCATGTTGGGATAGCGGCCGGTGAACGACTCGACTGCGTTGATCACCGCGACGACTCCCGCGTCGATCAGCGCATCCGCAGCCACCAGGTCGACGTCGGGATGGTTGATCACCGCGATCTCTCCGGATTCCAACCGCTTCACCAGATCCTTGGTGCGCGTGTCGGCGCGCGCTCGGGCCGTGACCACCAGTTCTGTGTGCGGCGCGGCCATCACGCGTCCTGCCGGTGCACTGGCACCTCGGCGGCGAGTAGCTCGGCAGCATGTTCACGCGCCGCCGACGATTCGGGAGCACCCGACAGCATCCTGGCGATCTCCTCGACCCGCTGGCCCGCGTCGAGGGTGCGCGCCGACGCGACAGTCACGGCGTCGACCACCACTTTGGTCACGTGGACCTGACGGTCGGCGAGCGCGGCGACTTGGGCAAGATGGGTGACCACGACCACCTGGTGATCGCCCGCGAGCGCGGCCAATGCCCCCCCAACGGTCGTCGCGACGGCACCACCGATGCCCGCGTCGACCTCGTCGAACACCAATGTCGGTGGCGCATCGGTCAGCACCAACCGCAACGCCAGCATCGTCCTGGCCAGCTCGCCGCCGGACGCCACCTTCGTGAGCGGCAACGGCGCCGACCCGGGATTAGCCGACAGCATCAGCACCACCTCGTCGCCCGGATCGACGTCGGAGACGCTGACCACCACCTCGGCATGGGGCATCGCCAACGTGCGCAGCACCGCTTGCACGCTCGTCGCGAGGAGCGCCGCAGCAACCCGTCGGCAGCTGCCGACGGTTCGAGCAGCCTCGGCTTCGGCGACTGCTGCGCTGTGGCGGTCGAGTTCGAGGCGCTCGACGGCCTCGTCGTAGCCGCGCAGTTCGGCCAGGCGCTCAGCGGTGATGGTCTGGAACTCGATCACGTCGGCCAGGGTGTCGCCGTACTTGCGGCGCAAGTTACGCAACAGCTGCCGACGTTCGGTCACCTCGCCCAACCGGTCGGGGTCGTCGTCGATCGAGTCGGCCCGGTCGCGTATCTCGCCCGCGATGTCGGCGAGCTCGACGGCCGCGGTCTTCAATCGTTCGGCCAGATCGGCCAACGGACTGCGGTGGTCCAGGGCTGCGAGCGCAGCATTGATCAAGTCGAGTCCGCCATCGTCATCGTTGAGCAGCCCGGACGCTCGCGATCCGGCCTCACGATGCGCTTGTGCACCCGACAGCAGATCCTCGAGCAGCGCAAGTTCACGATCCTCATCGGGACCGACGATCGCCGCGGTGTCCAGTTCGGCCAACTGAAACTCGAGCAGGTCGATCTCGCGAGCACGCGCCCGGGCATCGCCGCCGAGCGCGGCGAGCCCGGCGTCAATTTCGGTGAGCCTGGCTCGCAATTGGCGCAGCGGTCCCAGATCGGTGCCAGCGAATGCGTCGAGTGCGTCTCGTTGCGCGGCGACACCGGTGAGGCCCTGCTGTGCGTGCTGGCCGTGGATGTCGACAAGGCGGGCGCCGTGATCGGCCAGCGTGGCAACCGTGGCGAGACGACCGTTCACGTAGGCCCGCGAACGGCCCTCCACCGGGATCACCCGGGCCAGCACGATCTCGTCGTCGCCGACCACGAAGCGGCCTTCGACACGTGCTTCGGCCGCACCGGAACGGACCATCGTGGTATCGGCCCGTCCCCCGACCAGCAGGCTGATCGCCTCGACCAGCATCGTCTTACCCGCGCCGGTTTCGCCCGTGAACGCCGTGAATCCGGATGCGAGCACAAGATCGAGCGAAGCGATCACGCCCAGGTCTTCGATGTGGAGTTCAGTGAGCATCAGCGATCGGAGAGTCCGAACTTGGTCTTGAGGATCTGATGGAAGCGGCGCTGGCCGAAGCGCACGAATTGAGCGGATGCGGCCGAGGCCCTGACCGTGACGGTATCGCCCTCGGTGAGGCTGGCGGCGCGCTGGCCATCGACCGACAACGCAACCGGACGGTGCCCGATCACCTCCACCTCGACCAGTTCGTCGGGGTCGAGCACCAGCGAGCGGTCGAACAACATGTGCGGCGAAACCGGGGTGAGCAGCAGGGCGCGGTGGCGTGGGGACACCACGGGACCCCGCGCCGACAGCGAGTACGCGGTCGACCCTGTCGGCGTGGCGATGATCAACCCGTCCGCCGCGTACGACGTGAACGTCGCGCCGTCGATGCGCACGAGCAGGCGCACCGTATGGCCGGCCTCGTGCTTTTCGAGCACTCCCTCGTTCAAAGCTCGGAAACGTTCCTGGCCGTCTACACCGGGACGATCGACGATCACATCGAGCATCATCCGCGAGTCGATCTCCCAATCTCCTGCGTCGGCGGCCGGACCGGCGACGAAACGTTCCAGCGCCGTCGTCAGCGCCGCAGGCTCGACCTCGGTGAGGTAGCCGAGCAGGCCGACGTTGACCCCGATCACCGGTACCGCGGCCCCGCCGAGCATCTGTACGGCACGCAACATGGTGCCGTCGCCGCCAAGGCTGATCACGAGGTCGGCTGCGGCGGGCTCGTCGCTGGCTTGAAGATCGCACATCGACAGTGCCGCCGCATCGTCAGGTGTCATCCATGCCTGGTGCCCGCGTTCGGCCAACCACGTCGCCGCAACGCGGGCGAGCGCTGCGGCCTCGGCGCGCTGGTGATGGGCCACGAGGAGCACGTGCAGCATCGTCACTGCTCCTTCCCGGTTCGCTGATCGTCACTGCGGGCATGTACGAGGAATTCACGGTTTCCGTCCGAACCGGTGACCGGCGAATCGGTCCAGGCCATCACGACGCACTCGTGGCTGCGCAAGCTCACCTCGATCTCGTGTCGTACCCGGTCGTGGATCACCGGGTCGGTGATGATCCCGTG
>JANOKQ010000552.1:0-2928 GCA_031419375.1 Acidimicrobiaceae bacterium | reverse complement strand
CGGCACGAGCATGCGTGATGAGGTCGATCTCGTCCGGCTCGACCCGCAGTTCCACTACTCATGGCGCGACGGGCACCGCCTCACCGTCACCGACGCCGGCTGCGATGCGCCCGGTTACCGCCGTTTTGTCGAGCACGGCCGCACTGTGTGGGCGGTCAGCGAGCGTACGTTCTTCGCCGGTCCGATGTCGGGGCCGCTGTCGTTGGCCAGGCGTTTGGAGCGGCTGCGCGATCTCACCGACATCGATCCGTTCCGGACGTTGCAACGATCGGCGACGCGTTATTTCGATGACCCGCACATGGTGCAGTGGGCCGGGCGCTACGCCACGTACTCCGGTTCCGATCCATCGTTGGCACCGGCCACGCTCGGCTGCATCGCCGCGGTCGAACACGACTTCGGATGCTGGTACCCGATGGGTGGCCTCGGGGCTGTGCGCGACGCTCTGGTGGCGGTTGCCGAACGGGTTGGGGTCGAGATCCGGTGCCGCGCCGAAGTGGCTGCGGTGCGCACCGACGGGGCTGCGGTCGCGGGTGTGGAGCTTGCCGACGGCGAGGTGATCACGACCGAGGCGATCGTCGCCAACGCCGACGCGACCCATCTGTACCGAGACCTACTGCCCGACCGGAGGGCGCTACGCCGGGTCTGTCGGGCCGAGCCGTCGTCCAGCGGGTTCGTGGTGATGGCCGGTGTCGCTGGCCTGACGCCGGGCATCAGCCATCACAACGTGTGGTTCAGCGACGATAGCCAGGCCGAGTTCGCCCAGATCCGCGCTGGACGGATGCCTGCCGATCCGACTATCTACGCCTGCGTCAGCTCGGTGACCGATCCGTCACAAGCACCAGCTGGGCACGAGAACTGGTTCCTGCTCGTCAACGCACCACCGGGGGTGACAGTGAATGCCGCCGGGTATCAGCGTGTCGTTCTGGAACGACTGGCCGCCCACGGAATCGACCTGCGGTCCCGGTTGCTGTTCGCCGACACGATCACCCCGGCCGACTTCGAGAAGCTCTTTACCTCCCCCGGCGGAGCGATCTATGGCACCTCGTCGAATGGTCGCCGCGCTGCGTTCGTTCGGCCGGCCAACCGCGGGGCACGACACGGCCTCTACCTCGTCGGCGGGAGCAGCCACCCCGGAGGTGGCCTGCCGCTGGTCGTGATGAGCGCGAAGATCGTTGCCGACATGATCGCTCACGACTTCCGCTGATGCGTCGCCCGCGCATCCCCCCGACCTGGTTCGGCAAGCTCGCCCTGGTGGTGCGCGTGTGCGCCGCAGTCGTCGCCATCGCCCGCCTCGCCCGCGCCCTCAACCGCCGCCCTCCCCTCACCATCCCCTCACCCCCAAGATCTGGGCAGGATTCCTTTCGGAAACCGAGAGAAATCCTGCCCCGATCTTTGGTTTCGGTGGTGGTGCCGGCTCGGGATGAGGCGGAGCGGATCGGGCCCCTGCTCGAGGCGCTGCGGGAGGCGCCGGGTATCGGCGAGGTAATCGTCGTCGATGACCAGAGCACCGACGCCACCACCGCTGTCGCCCGCCGCGCGGGAGCGCGCGTGGTGCCCGGCAGCCCACTGCCACACGGGTGGGTGGGTAAGGCGTGGGCGTTGCAACAGGGCATCGAATCTGCCACCGGCGAGTGGGTCGTCGCGCTCGACGCCGACACCCGGCCGTCACCTCTGCTGCCGCTCGCGTTGGTCGAACGGGCCGAGCACGATGGGCTGCAATTCGTCACCGTCGGCGGGCGATTCGAGTGCCCCACCGCACCCGCGCAGTGGCTTCACGCAGCACTGCTGACCACGCTCGTCTACCGCTTCGGTCCGCCCGGTGCAACTGGCGCGGTGCGCTCCGATCGGCACCTGGCCAACGGCCAGTGCATGGCCTTCCGGCGGCGTTCGCTGCTCGCCGCTGGCGGTATGCGCCCGGTTGCCGGTGCCGTCGTGGAAGACGTCGCGCTCGCCCGACACCTGGCTGGCGCCGGCTGGGCGGTGGCCATGCTCGACGGTGCCGAACTGCTGTCCACCCGGATGTACGACGACCTGGCCAGCACCTGGCAAGGCTGGGGCCGGTCGCTTGCGCTGCCAGGAGTGGAACCGGTTCACCGCCAACTGCTCGACCTCGCCGTAGTGCTGGTGGCCCAGGTGCTGCCGCTACCGAGGTTGCTGGTGCGGCGCGGCGACGCACTCGACGTGGTGCTGGCGCTCGCCCGGCTCGGCACACTCGGCGGCACGGCCCGCGCCTACGAGCGCCCGGGCGTGGGGTTCTGGTTGTCGCCGACCGCCGATGTCCCGGCCGCAGTTGCGCTGACGATGGGGATCGCCCGGCGGCGCCGGACGTGGAGGGGACGCTCCTACGGGTGAGCCCGGCCTTGCCTGGACGCCAGTGCGAAGCGGGCGCCGATGATGCTCATCAACGCTCCGGTCGCGGCCGTTCGGTACGGCCCGTCGACGAACAGCTGCACCACCGGGAACGCGAACACCGCGCACCGCGCGCCCCACGCGAACGATCGCGTGGCGACCGCGACGAGCGTAAGAAGTGCGATCGCTACGGCTGCGGTGATGGGCGACAACACGCATGCGGCGCCGGCGAAGGTGAGCACGCTGCGACCACCGCGGAACCCGGCAAACGCCGGCCACGCATGACCGACCATCGCCGCCGCCGCACCGAGGTACCCACCCCACGCGCCGTCACCCGCCCAGCCCCATCCGGCCCAGCTATCACCGGCCCAGCCTGTTCCGTGGCGCCAGGCAAGGTCGCCGACGAGCACCATCCCGACACCCGCAGCGACGGCGCCCTTGACTGCATCCAACACGAACACCGACAGTGCGGCACGCCGGCCGAGCACTTCCTTCGCATTCCAGTACCCGGGGTTGCGGTCGCCGACAGTGCGTAGGTCGGTTCCCGCGTGCCGTCCGGCGATCAGGTTGGCGAACGGG
>JANOKQ010000551.1:0-2000 GCA_031419375.1 Acidimicrobiaceae bacterium | reverse complement strand
CCCACCCCCCAGACACAACACCTTCATCGCCCAAGTGTGCCACCGTCGCGCAGATGTTTCAAGCTCAAAGTATCTGCGCTCCACCCGAGTCCACAGCTCCACCCGAGGGTTTCGGGCCACCCCGGGGGGTCCCGAAACCCTCGGGTGACGCACTGAACTCGACGCCATAGCACGGGCCGAGCTCCGGCCCAGCGCGGTTGTGTCGGGCTCTTTCGAATACGCTCCCGGCAC
The DNA here is from genome assembly GCA_031419375.1 of Acidimicrobiaceae bacterium. GTDB lineage: Bacteria > Actinomycetota > Acidimicrobiia > Acidimicrobiales > Ilumatobacteraceae > VFMC01. The sequence continues at coordinate 1,769 of JANOKQ010000551.1, read as the reverse complement.
CGATGACGACGGGGGGAGCGACGATGCGATCGAGGTACGCAGCTGTGGTGTTGCTGATCGCAACAATCCTCCCATGCGGGGCTTGATCGCCACGGCGATCCCGGCCGTCAGCGTTGCGACGCTGCAGTGCGCCGGGAACATGCGCTGCAATCATTGGGCGATGCGCTCGCTCCTGCCGGGTCACGAGGCCGGAGCGTTGTCGCCGGAGCAAACAGACACAACCTGCACCCCTACGAGTCCGCGGCAGCCCGACGCCAGCATTCGCCAGCAATGTGCGCGTCGGTATCGACGACTGGCTCGGCCAGCACGTTGGACCGTCAATGACGGCCACTGCGGCATGACGCTGAGAATTTGGCTAGAGTTATAGCTATGCAGGTGAGTGAGCAGTTGCCGTTGGCCGACGTGAAAAATCGGCTCTCCGAGGTTGTCGATCGAGTCGAACGCGAACATGGCCGCGTTGTCATCACCCGTCACGGCAAACCCGCCGCAGTGGTGCTGAGTATCGCCGACCTGGAGTCGCTTGAGGAAACCCTGAGCATTCTGTCCGACCAGTCGCTGATGGCCGCCCTCCATGAGGTCGGCGCCGATAAGCCGACCGTGCTCAGCAAAGCCGACGCACTGGCCCTCATCCGCCAGCGATGACCTACGAGGTCGCCTGGTCCTCACCGGCACGACAAGCGATCGCGCACCTCCCTCAAAAAGTGGCTACTGCGATCGTCGAGTACATCTACGCCGCCATCGCTGACAACCCCCAGCGCGCCGGGCACCCACTCCGCCTCAAACTCGCCGGACGCTACAGCGCCCGTCGAGGTGACTTCCGTGTCATCTACGAAATCGACGACGACCGCACGACCATCACCATCCGAGCCATCGGCCACCGCAGCGACATCTATCGCCAGCGGGGCTGAGCCCGCAGGCAGCACGGCCCACGAGCTGAATGCGCCTTTGCTGACCGAAACCGCAGGGCGGAGCTGTCCGCGTGTCGAGAAAGGCACGTCCACAGTGGCTTTCTCGACAAACGGCGGCAGGGGTTCAGGGCGATCCCGGCCGGGCGACCCCGCTCAATGCGTCACGCCACTCCCAATTCCCGGGATCGGTGGTGGAGATCCAGCCGGCAGTCTGTTTGCGGGCCCAGCGCGACCAGTCGATCAGCAGATGCTGATGGTCGAGGTGGAACCGCAGCCCGAGGGCGTTGATGGCTCGGCGACCGGCGAACTCATCGGGAGCACCCGTCTCCGACGCAGTGACCAAGTCGGTGATCATCGACGCCAGTTCGGCGATCTGCGTGGCCGCAGCGGACTCGACCTCAGCCAAGGTGGCGCGCAGTTGTTCGAGCGTGCCCCCATCCGCGAAGAACACCCGGACCATCGCCTCGAACTCCAGCGTCGGCGGTGCCGACGGGCCGTCGAGCCAGACGCGCACCGCCTCCCGGCCATCGTGGGTGATCGCGTACATGGTCCGTGGCCGGGTGCCCGTGTGCTGCACCACAGCCGTGGCCAGCCCAGCCATCACGAGGTGCTTGGGCTCGTCGTAGAGCTTGCGCTCAGCTCGCGGCCAGAACCATCCCAGGCTGCGCTGCACCTGTTTGGCCAGTTCATAGGTGCTCCACGGGCGAATGGCGAGCAGCCCGAGCAAGGCGTGGGAGGTCGTCGTCAACGGTTTTTGGGAGATTTCCATGGGAACACCTTGACATAGTGCCCTGGACAGTGTCTATAGTTCTGGTAGATACTGCACAGGACAGTATCAACCGAAAGGAACTAGCCATGGAA
>JANOKQ010000550.1:0-4447 GCA_031419375.1 Acidimicrobiaceae bacterium | reverse complement strand
GCTCCTGGCCAACATGTGCGCCACGCTCGATGTGGTGTCGCGCGGTCGTCTGGAGATCGGCCTCGGTGCCGCATGGAACGAGGCTGAGCACACCGCCTACGGCATCGATTTCCCGCGCACCGGTGTGCGGATGGACATGCTCGACGAGGCGTGCCAGGTGTTGGACGCGTTGCTCACCCAGCGGGTCAGCAACTTCACCGGTACGCACTACCGGCTGACCGATGCGTATTGCGAGCCGAAGCCGGTGCAGCAGCCGCGGCCCCCGCTGGTGATCGGCGGAGGTGGCGAGCAGCGCACGTTGCGGATCGTCGCCAAGTACGCAGACCACTGGAACTTCCCCGGTCGTACCGGTGCCGAGTTGGCGGCGAAGCGCGAAGTGCTGCTGCAACGGTGCGAGGAGATCAGTCGCGATCCGAAGGAGATCGAGATCTCGGTGCACCTGTTCGAACCGCTCGAGCCCGCGGCGTCCGCCGCGACGGCCAAGGACCTCGCCGCTGCCGGGTGCGATCACGTCATCCTGTACATGAACGCGCCGTTCGATCCGGTTCGTCTGCAGACGGTGGCGGCGGCGGTCCAGGACGCCTGCGCCTAGATCTTCCTCGGTCAACCAGCTTCGCCCTCATCAGCAGGCTCGGCTCAGCGGTGCTCGTCGGGCCGGGCCTCGTTGCTCATCGCGTGGCCCGCACGGCGTCGTCGCTGAAACCCGCGGCCCACAGGGCACTGCGGCGGAGGATGGTGGCGTGATCGGGTTGATCGAGCGAGCGTTCGTCGTGCCCGAGCGTGTCGACGACCACTCGCGCCGGGCCGAAGCGGTGGGTCCACAGGGCTGGCTGTCGTTCGGCATCCGACCACGCCAGCACTTCAGATCGGGGGGAGACGTCGAGATCGCTGTACCGCTCGTCCACGACCTGGAACCGATCGAGCCCGTCGACGATCGGATGACGCTCGCCGGCGCTGGTGCTCGTCGGGTCGACCTCGACCACGCTCGGTGCGGGATGCCACGAACGATCCCAGTTCCACCGTCCGCCGAGGATCTCGCCCCACAGCGGCCAGTCATCGAAACAGATCGGGGCGGTGTGAAGTGCCACCAGGCCGCCGCCGTCCTCGACGTGGGCGACGATCTGTTTGCGCAGCGCCACCGGGGTCCGCCGCGACCACTGACCGCGGACCTCGTCGTACCGCTCGTGGCTCATCGTGAACCAGCATGCGTAGACCGTCAGGAGGTCGTAGTCACGTGACGCCAGCGCCGCTGCTGCCTCGTCGAGGTCGTCGATCGTGTCCGTGCGAATGCCGGCCTGTACAGCACACTCGACGAGGTGCGGGGTGGTCCGCTCGAACTCGTGGGCCCACCCACCGGTGATAACCAGCTGCAGGATCGGCCGGCGTTCGTCGAGATCGGTGGGCCGTCCGTTAGGGGTCATGGGCGTTAGCGTACTAACGCCGTGTCCTGATGCTGTGCCCCCGTGCGCAGTCGTTGCCGCTACCGGGGACGAAGATCCCGATAACCCAACGGAGCTCGTGGACAGGCGGATGCGGTGGAAGCTGCAGGTCCGGTTCGGCGAGCGGGCCGGTGAAACGGATCAACGCGCGAGCTGGCCGCGCCGTCCGACTCGATCGATCGACGGAGATGGGTTTGGGGCGTCGAAGGTGGGGTAGTGACCGCCGGTGGAGACGACGGAGAGCCCTAGGGCGGATGCTTCGGATGATTTGGGGCGGGGTCGGAACGCGGATGATCCGACGGAAATCCCAGCGCAAGGATGGAAGGAGGTGCTTGCGCGCACCCGTGCCGAGGTGAAGCAGGACCGGGCGACGCTGTTGGCAGCCGGTGTCGCCTTTTACGCGCTTCTCGCGCTCGTTCCGGCGCTGGTGGCTGTGATTTCTATCTGGGTTGTTCGCCGACCCGTCGACCGTCGATGGTCAGGTCAGCGATTGGCTCGGTACCGCGCCGCGCGAGGTGCGTGAGTTGCTCCGTACGCAGCTGACGTCGATTGCGGAGAGCGCCGGAGCTGCAGCTGGGATCAGTGCGGTGATCGGAATTGTTGGAGCGCTGTGGAGCGCATCGAGTGGTATGGGTCACTTGGTCGAAGCGACGAACATTGCCTATGACGAGCGGGAGACACGAGGGTTCATGAAGCGCCGGGGTCTTGCGTTGTTGTTGACCGTTGGTGCAGTGATTTTTGTGTTGACGGCGGTGGGGATCATAACGGTGCTCCCAGCGGTGATAGCGCAAAGTGGTCTCGGTGTCGTTGGTCGGGTCGTCGTCGGCATCGCTCGGTGGGTGTTGTTGCTGGTGGGGATGATGTTCTGCCTGGCGGTGTTGTACCGCTATGCGCCAGATCGCGACAATCCTCGTTGGTTGTCGACGTCGCCTGGAGCGATCGTTGGCAGGTTGTTGTGGCTGATCGCTTCGGGCGGATTTGCGGGGTATGCGGCGAACTTCGGGAAGTACAACGAGACCTACGGGTCGCTGGGTGCCGTGGTGGTGCTCATGCTCTGGTTGTTCATCACGGCCCGGTGCGTGATTGTCGGTGCGGACCTCAACTGCGAAACCGAACGTCAGACGCAACGCGACATCACCGAAGGCGATGAGACGAATATCGATTTGCGAAGTGCCGACGCGGCGGACACCGTTGGCGTCAACGCGCAATCAGCGTAAATCGAATTGGGCGTGCGACTTGATCAGGGCCGTTCCGGCGTCGATGTCGTCGTCGTGGTCGTAGGTCAAGACCCCGGCATACTGGCCGTTGCGGGCGTACCAGATCGTGAGGCCGTGCGCTGACGACTTGACGACGGCCTGGTCCCAGCCATCACCCCAGGCGACGTACTTCAGCTGACGTCCGGCGATCGAACTCCAGAACCCAGGCACCTGCGCCCAGGCGTCTTCCGCTCCGGCAGCCACCGTCCCGGCGATAATGCCCATCCGTTCGGCATCACCCCAGTGCTCCACGCGAAGCGCGCGGCCGGCTGATGTGTTGAACGCCCTGGCGATATCGCCGACGGCGAACACATCGGGGGCAACGGTTCGCATCGCTGCATCCACCGGTACGGCACCGCCGGATACCAGTACGACCGATTCGGCCAATTCGATGTTCGGCGACGCACCCGTGGCCATCACGACCCATCCACTGTCGACAGTCGTGCCGTCGTCGAGATGCGCACGCGTCGAAGCCGAGCAATGTTCGAGCCGTTCGACACGGACGGCCGGCCGCATCACGACGCCGAGCTCACGCAGCCACCCATCGATGAGCCGCCCGGCATCGGGCCCCAGTCGGTCACCCTCGGGGAGTGATCCCGTTGATGCCATCGTGACGTCCAGCCCGCGAGCTTTCAAACTGCCGGCCGCCTCGCAGCCGACGAAACCCGATCCGACGACGAGCACCGGCTCATTGGACTCGATGCCATCAAGCATCCGCACCGCGTCGCTGGCCGCCCTGATCGTGCACACCCGCGAATCGTCCACACCGGGGATCGGCAACCGAGACGCACTCGAACCGGTCGCCATAGCGAGCTCGATTCCGGCGGGTTCGATCAATTCGTGATGGGTGGCTGACGTCTCGTCGACGGCGACCTCGAGTGAGGTGCTGCCGAACTCGCGACCCTCGTAGCGGATCTGCAGTGGCACGCGCCATGGCCGGTAGCCGAGCCCTGGGATTTCGATCGGGACGGGTTCGGTCTTGCGGGTAATGGTGAACCCTTGCCAGGTGCGATCGGCAATCGCGGTATCGAATCGATCGAGCCATTCTTCGACGCGGCCACGGAATACGACGTCGAGGTCGGTGGTCGCCCGAGCGTGGACGCCGAGGCGGAGCTGCATCGCGCCGTTCCACCTTTGACGATGAACAGGTGGGCGCCATCGTCGTGGCGGACGCCGTCGAGCATCGCGCAGACAACACCGACGCGGACCAGGTGCATGACTCGCTTGGGGAGCTGGCCGATCTCGGCGGCATGTCGTTGCAGGAGCCGTTGGAACTCCTTGGCGCCTTTCGGGCGTTCGGTCATGACATCGCTCCGCCAATGAGTTGCGCTACCGACGCGTCGTGTTCGGATGACGTGATCGCCCCACGTTGTCGGGCAGTGGTGATGGCTTGGCGGGCGAGGTAGGCGGGCACGGTGTGGAGCGTGTCGTGCAACGTGCGGCGGATCGTCGTCACCGTGACCGCATCGAGCTGCGTGATCTCATCGGCAGCCAAATCTGCGTGATGAATCACATAGCGGTCGCGGCCGGCACGACTGATCCGATAGTGGATGGGAATCGTCAGATGAACCATCGTTGGGTTGATGTCGCACAACTCGTGAGCCACCAGCCCCGAGTCATGGGAGACGATCCCACGCCCAGCTGCCCACAGCCGTCCAAGAATGAACTCGTCGAACCGGTCATCGGGAAGCGACGGAATGCGATACACGCCATGGCCTGCCGAGACAAGGGTTGCTCGCGACACCATCTTGC
>JANOKQ010000549.1:0-2340 GCA_031419375.1 Acidimicrobiaceae bacterium | reverse complement strand
CCGAACGGCGCAGGCAAGACCACGGTGATCGATGCGGTGACCGGGTTCGTGAAGCCGACGGGGGGGCGGCTCGAGCTCGGTGGTGTCGTGGTCAACACGTGGAACGCCGGCCGCCGAGCGCGTAGCGGACTGCGCCGGTCGTTCCAGTCACTCGAGCTGTTCGAGGACCTCACGGTCGAGGCCAACATTCGCGCCGGGTCCGGTAGCGCCACCCGCGTATCGTGGCTCACCGATCTGGTCTGGCCGCAAGCCGATCCACTCACCTCGGAAGCTGTTGCCGCGATGCGCGAGTTCGACCTCGCCGACGACCTCGACAAGTTGCCGACGGAGCTGCCCTACGGTCGCCGCCGCCTCGTCGGCATCGCCAGAGCCGTCGCCTCCGGCCCATCGGTGCTGATGCTCGACGAGCCCGCAGCCGGCCTCGACGAGACCGAGACCCGCGAGCTCTCCCGCCTCATCCGTCGGCTAGCCGACGAATGGCGGATGGGAGTGCTGCTCGTCGAACACGACGTCGGCATGGTGATGGCCACCTGCGACCGTGTGGTCGTTATCGACTTCGGCCGGGTGATCGCCTCCGGTACTCCTCGCGAAGTCCGTGAGAGCCCGGCGGTCCGCGCTGCGTACTTGGGCGAGGAAGCCAACGACGAGTCCGAGGTGACGGCATGAGTCAGACGCTGATCGAATGCCGGCAGCTCACCATGGGGTACGGGGCGCTCGCCGTCGTCCGCGGGCTCGACCTGCATGTCGATGCCGGCGAGGTGGTTGCCTTGATCGGGCCCAATGGTGCTGGCAAGACCACCACCCTGTTGACCATCGCCGGTGAACTTCCCCCGATCTCGGGCGAGGTGTGCTGGAAGGGTGCGGTGACCACCGCACCAATGCATGCCCGGTGCCGCAACGGTCTCGGCTATCTCACGGAGGAACGGTCCGTGATCATGAACCTCACCGCGAGCGAGAACCTCCGCCTGGCGAACGTGCCGATCAAGACGGCGACCGATCTGTTCCCCGAGCTCGAACGACTGCTCGGGCGCAAGGCGGGGCTGTTGTCGGGTGGCGAACAGCAGATGCTGTCGTTAGCCCGTGCGCTCGGCCGCAATCCTGAGGTGCTGCTCGCCGACGAGCTCTCGCTCGGCCTTGCCCCGCTCATCGTCGATCGGTTGTTGGCGGCGGTGCGTGCTGCGGCCGATGAGCGCGGCGTGGGGGTGCTGCTCGTCGAACAGCACGTTCGCAAGGCACTGTCGATCGCCGATCGGGTGTATGTCATGGAGCGCGGCAACATCGCCATGTCCGGCACTGCCGCCGAGGCAACCGCTCAGTTGGCCAGCATCGAAGCTGCCTACCTGTCCCATCTCGACTGACATGGGTTCACCAAGAACGGGTGGCCTACGCTGGCACCGAATGGGCCAACAAATGGAAGGGTTTGAATCTTGACGAGCACATTTCAGATCGCTGACGTACCGATGGCGCGAGACCGCACCGAGGGGTGGGCGTACTTCGCCGCTCAGGGAGATGTCTTCGAAGGCAACGGCACGTGGTACCTCACGTCGGCCGAGGCGGTGCAGTTCGCCCACCGCCACCCGGAGATCTTCACCTCCGGCCCGGCGTTCGCCGGGCTCGCCAGCCCGGTGCCGTTGGTTCCTCTCGCCATCGATCCGCCCGACCATCTGCGCTTCCGCAAGGTGCTCGATCCGATGCTCGCCCCGCGGGTGATCAACCGGATGGAGGATGACCTGCGCAACCAGGTGCGTGAGTTGATCGCCGCATTCTCGGGCAACGGGCGCTGCGACATCGTCGCCGACCTGGCCCGGCTGTATCCGACGCAGGTGTTCCTGACGCTGTTCGGGATGCCGCTGGAAGACCGCGACACGTTCATCGGATGGGTCGAGACGTTGGTCGAGCAGTCGACATCCGAGACCTCGGCTGCGCCGCCGGCCGCGGTGATGGAAGCGGCCATGGCGCTGTTCGGCTATTTGCAGACCTTCATCGAGCAGAAGCGGGCGAACCCCGGCGACGACATGTTGAGCGCGGTGCTGGCGCTCGACGGTGACGAAGCATTCAGCGAACCGGAGGTGCTCGGGCTGTGCTTTTTGTTCACCCTCGCCGGGCTCGACACGGTGACTGCGACGATCGGGTTCGTGATGCAGATGTTGGCCAACCACTCTGATGTGCGCCGCCGCATCGTCGACGATCCGACGCAGATCCCCGCCGTGATCGAGGAGATCCTGCGGATGGAGTTGTCGGCACCGGTGACGCCGCGGGTCACCTCGCAAGAGGTCGAGATCGGCGGCAAGGTCATCCCCGCGGGCGCAACGGTGAACCTCGTGCTGGGGACGGCCAACC
>JANOKQ010000548.1:0-6575 GCA_031419375.1 Acidimicrobiaceae bacterium | reverse complement strand
AACTTGCAGATCGACCGTCACGAACCATCGGCCGTCAGCGGGCACCCGGTTGCCGGCGTCGACCAGGACGACATCACCCGGCACCAGTTCCTCGGCGTTCACCTCAATGATGACACCATCGCGGCGCACGCGGGCCCGGGTCACCAGCATCCGTTCCAGCGCCGCCAAACTCGATTCGGCCCTGTGCTCCTGCACGAACCCGAGCACAGCGTTGAACACGACAACCACGCTGATGACGATGACGTCTTTGACATCGCCCACGATCGCGGCGAGCACCGCGGCGCCGACGAGGACCGCCACCAGAAAGCTGCGGAACTGGTCGATGAACGCCCGTAACGACGATCGTTTTTTGCCTCGAGGCAGCCGGTTCGGGCCGAGAGCGTCCAAACGGGAGGCCGCCTCAGATACCGGCAGGCCGACACGCGGATCCACCTCGAGTCGAGCCGCGACTTCAGCTGCGGTCAGGCGATGCCAGCCGTCGAAACCGACATCGGACTCATCCACTTCACTACTCATCGTCGTAGTCTCGTTCTTCCGCTGTCGGAATCGCCCACCAGTTGGCCCGGCAGCGTTCAGGTCCTCGGGTGATCGGCTCCCGTGTCCAGGTCAACGACGATGAGTCCTTTGGTGAACACAACTACCAGCGTTCATTCCGGTTTTGTAGGGGCCGAGGACCCAGATGCCAGGCGACTCGGCAGCGGCGAGGACTTTCGACTGGCGGTCCATGTCCCCAGCGGCGAAGATAGCTGCATGTGTCCAGTGCCGCCGCCTTCGTTGTGCCTGTGGGCGTCCGAGCCGGTAGTGGCCAGTTCGCGTCGGCCATGCGAATGTGCCCGGTGACGCTGTGGAGATACATGAAACCCAACTGCCCGGTGTCGGTATCCGGTACGAGTTTGTCACCGCAGCCGGCGACCGGTTGGGGGTGTTGATCCACCGGCTCGGTCAACGTCACCTGCTCGTATACAGCCAAGACGACCCTGACGCCTGCATGTTCACGGCACGCCTTGAGTTCGACGAGGCTCGCACGTTGGCCGAATTGTTCGGCGCTGCGACCGTGAGCGAGCAGGTCACCGCGATGCAACAACAGGTCGCGGGACTCACCATCGACTGGCTGTCCGTCGACCCCGCGTCACCATTGGTCGGGGCGAGCCTGCGCGACGCTGCCATCCATACCCGGACCGGGGTGTCGGTGGTCGGGGTGATTCGAGGCGACCAGGCGTTCCCGGCGCCGACAGCCGAGTTTCGATTCGAGGCAGGCGACATCGCCGTGTCGGTCGGCATCACCGAAGGGATCGCACAGCTCACGGCGTTGCTTCGCCCCGCCCGCTGAGTCCAACACGATGATCGCGTCGACGTTTCAGGCTGGAGCGCTGATCGAACTCGGCGTGGTGGTCCTCGGCCTGGCGGTGGTTGCCCGGGTCGCTCACCGTTTCTCGTTCAGTCCGGTACCCGCCTATCTCCTTGCCGGTCTCGCGGTCGGCAATGACGGGTTCGTACGTCTCGATCTCAGCGAGGACTTCGTGGCGTTCGGCGCGGAGATCGGTGTCGTCTTGCTGCTCCTGGCGTTGGGTCTGCAATACACCGCCGACGACCTGCGTGCCGGGTTGCGCGACAACCTGGCCGCCGGCGTGGTCGACGCGGTCGCGAACTTCGTGCCCGGCTTCGCGGCCGGGCTGGTGTTGGGTTGGGATGTGCGTACCGCGTTGGTGCTCGGTGGCGTCACGTACATCTCGTCGTCGGGGATCATCGCCAAATCCCTCGCCGACCTCGGGCGGCTCGGCAACCGCGAGTCGAGCACGGTGCTGTCGATCCTCGTGTTGGAAGACCTGGCGATGGCCGCCTACCTGCCGATCATGGCCGCGCTCCTCGCCGGCGCGTCAGCGCTCGCCACCGGAGTGTCACTCACGCTGGCCGCCGTGACCGTGACCCTGGTGTTGTTCGTCGCGTTCCGGCACGGGCCGCGGGTCAGCCGCGCGGTGCGCAGCGAATCCGACGAAGTGCTGCTGCTCACCGTGTTCGGGTTCACGTTGCTCGTCGCCGGGTTGGCACAGCAGGCTCAGGTATCGGCCGGCGTCGGTGCCTTCCTCGTCGGGTTGGCGTTGTCGGGGTCGGTCGCCACCCGGGCGACGCAGCTCACCGGACCGCTACGCCACCTGTTCGCGGCGACGTTCTTCTTTTTCTTCGGACTTCAGATCGACGCCAGCGACCTGCCAGGTGTGTTGCCGATCGCTGCGGTGTTAGCGGTGTTGACGGGGGGCACCAAGTTCGCGACCGGCTGGTGGGCCGCCCGGCGCGGCGGGATCAGTGATCGTGGCCGGGTCCGGGCAGGGTTGGCTCTGGTGGCCCGGGGCGAGTTCTCGGTGGTGATCGCCGAGCTCGGCATCGCCGCCGGGCTCGAACCGCGTCTGGGCCCACTGGCAGCGGGCTACGTGTTGATTCTGGCGATCGCCGGTCCGCTGCTGATGCGCTGGTCGCCCAATCCACAGCGACCGTACCGTTCGCCACCCGACGTCACCCGTCCGACAGACGTGAGCCCGCTCCGACCATCGCGCGTATTGCGACCGGAGCCGTTGTCGTGAACGCGGCACTGTTCGGCCGGTGAAAAAACAGATCCTCGCCTACCTCAAGGTGTCGGTGCTTGCGTTGTAAGCCGCGTGAGGGTTGCTGTTGCTCCTCGTCGCCGCGCAACTGATGCTGGGCACTGACAACCAGTTGCGTCACGGCGAGTCGGTCGAGCCGATGAGCATCGCGATGGTGCCGCTCGCGACACCACTTCTGGCTGGTCCCGGCGCGGTCACCACGATCCTCTGAACGGGAGGCTACGAGCCCGCCGTCCGGGAAACCCATGGCATTCCACACTGCCACGATCCTCGAAGAAATCGAACGACTCGAACGACTCGTCGTTCTCGGCACACGCGGACTGACCGGCTGGAAACGCATTCGACTCGGATCAACGGCAGGGACGGTCACACGAGTGGCACCATGTTCGGTGTTCGTGGCCCGCCTACCCGACGACGCCTCCCGATAGCCCCCGGCACGACCCGTCCGGTGCGGCGCACGGATACGCACAAAGCTGCCGAACAGATTGATCTCCGACTGCCCGTCGGCCAACGCCCGCCCTCGTACCAGCTCGGGTGTCGGGCGTGTCAGGAAGCGGCTCCCCGTCACCGTGCCGACCGCACCGAGAAAACTGAGCATCGGTGCGGTCGGACGAGGCCACTCAGGCGACGACGCCTCGTCCACGATCTGCCGGCTATTCGCACTCGCTCATTTCGCACGGCTCATCGTTGCTCCTCAGGTGACGAATCGATCCGACTTCGGCCGGGTAGCGGGATGGCTGTCGTCGCCGACCACGACCCCGATACCTCCACGCCGGGCTGGACGGCGAACGCATCGACCACCCGGTGGCGGATCGGGCACCACGGCCGAACGGTCGGGCCACTGTGCCGACGATGATGACGAGCGGTCGGCTGTTGTCACCCGATGCTTCACCAGTTTCGCCTCGACGACGAGGGCGACGGCGATGGCCAGCAGGAGACCTACTTCGCCTGCGAGGACCCACCCGCTGCCCAGGAGAACTGCGTGGAAAATGATGAGAGCGGCGAGGGCACCGAGGCGGCGGGCGAATCGGCGCTGGTGCCGGTCGGAGAGGTTGGGGGTGGCCATGTTCTTATTGTCGGCTCGTTCCAATCTCAATTTCAATCCCCGATAGCAGAGTTGTTTTGAGCTTGTTGTTGCTGGATTTCGGATCGACAGCTGGAGCAGGGACGGCGGTGTGAGGCACTCTGGTGGCGATCAGGGGGCGGGCGCGCACGGCGAGTTCGAGTACGAAGCGGCCTTCAGGTTCTTGGGGGGAGTGACCGGTGAGCTGGGTGATTCGTTGGAGGCGATAGTCGACGGCGCGGGGACTGAGGTGCAGCGCCCGAGCGGTGGCGGAAAGGTTGCCAGACGCGGCGATGTGGGCCTCGAGTGTCTCGATGAGATGTTGCGCTCCTCCCCGCGCCCGCTGGAGGGGTCCGAGGACTGCCTCGACCAGTTCTGCGGCCAGGGCGGCGTCGGCGGTCAGGACCCGGTAGGGCAGGAGTTCTTCGAATCGGGCGACCGGGCCCGCACGGGCCAGCCGGTCGGCGAGCTCGAGAGACTGGCAGGCTTCACTGTAGACGCCCCGTGAGCCGGACGGGCAACGATCACGTGGGGTAGGGCCCGAGTTGTTCGAGTTGCATGGTGGGGGCACCTTCTGCTTCGGCGAGGGCCAGATCGACGGTGGCGGTGAAGCGCCACTCGCCGTCTCCGTCGGGGTCGGCGAGGCGTTGGGTGATCACCCACTTGCCGGGTTCCTCGGTGAGCCTGAAGTTTGCCGCCGAGCGGGCGTCGGTGTCAGTGCCAATGTTGTCGTAGGCCCTCCAATACGGTGCCATCGCCGTCCAGAACTGCTGCTCGGTCCATCCGCTGCGGTCCGCCAACGCGATGTAGGAGCGTGTTGCCAGCAGATCGACCCAACCGAACGCAGCTGTTCGCACCGCGGTGCGCCACGCCGCCGGCGGCCCGGTGGCGATGGCCGGTGCAGCGGGTGCGAGGTGTTCATGCACCGGTTTGCCGGCGAGAACGGCCCATTCGTCGAGCAGTGTGGCGTCGGTGGCGCGGATCAGCGCGCCGAGCCACTCGACCACGTCTTCGAGTTCGGGGGTGTACACGTGGTCGGGGAGTGAGCGGTCGAGGGTTCGCCACGCATCGGTGAGGTAGCGCAGCACCAATCCCTCGCTGCGCTCCAGGCGGTACCGGCGAACGAACGTGGCGAAGCTGTCGCCGCCGACGAGCATCTCGCGCAGAATCGACTTCGGTGACGGCCCTTCGGCCACCCACGGGTGGTGCTCGCGGTAGGTGGTGAAACAGGCTTCCAGCAACTCGGCCAGGGGCTTCGGCCAGCTGATCGATTCGAGCCGCTCCATACGTTCCTCGTACGGAACCCCTTCGGTTTTGAGCCGGGCCACCTCGGCACCTTTGGCCGCGTTCTGCTGTGCGTACAAAACCTGGCGGGGATCGTCGAGCACCGACTCAATGACGCTGATCAGGTCGACGACGTAGACGGGGTCGTCGATGTCGAGCGTGTCGATCACCTCGATCGCGAACGGCAGCAGCGGTGCCGAGAAACGCAGCGCACTGCGCTCGTCATTGCCGACCACGAGCGAGCCGACCCGCACCCGCAGGCACCGGCCGGCGGCATCGCGTTCGCGCTCGGCGACGCCCGCAGCTTCGAGGCTGCGGTACACCGCGATTGCCCGGCGCTGGTGCTGGCGGCGGCGTAACGGGGTGTCGTGGTTGGTGCGCAGCAGGTTCTTCAACGCGGCGGGACCGTCGGTGCGCCCGAGTACCGATGCGACCAGATTGGCGGTGACCCCGAACCGCGAGATCAGCGGTTCCGGGCGGGCCCCGATGAGGCGCTGCATCGACGCCTCGTCGTAGTGCACGAACCCCTCCGGCGGTTTCGACTTCGATGCCTTGCGACGCGCCTTCGGGTCGTCGCCGGCGCGGCTGAGCGCGCGGGCGTTGTCGATCACATGATCGGGGGCCTGCGCCCATACGTGCCCATCCGGGTCGAAGCCGGGCCGCCCCGCTCGCCCGGCGAGCTGGTGGAACTCGCGCACGCTGAACAACCTCACCCGGTTGCCGTCGAACTTCGTGAGCGCGGTCATCAGTACCGTGCGAATCGGGATGTTCACACCGACGCCGAGCGTGTCGGTGCCGCAGATCACCGGCAGCAGGCCCTCGCCGGCGAGGCGTTCGACGAGGCGTCGGTAGCGGGGGAGCATGCCCGCGTGATGCACGCCGACTCCGTGGTGCAGCAGCCGGTTGAGCGTGTCGCCGAACCCGCGGGCCATCTTCACCCCGGCCATCGCCGCGGTGATCGCGTCGCGCTGGGCGCGGGTCGTGACCGACAGGTTGACCAAGCCCTGCGCCCGTTCGATCGCCGAAGCTTGGTTGGCGTGCACGACGTACACGGGGCTGAGTCCTTCGCGCACCGCGTCGAGGACGCTGTCGGATACCGAGGTCATCCGCCACTGGTGGTACAGCGGTGTCGGCCGATCGGCCGACGTCACCTCGGTGACCCCGCGGCCCGACCGCTGCGCCAGATCGGTGGTGATCGTGGTCATGTCGCCGAGAGTGGCCGAGGCCAGCAGCATCTGGCAGTTGTGCAGTTCGAGCAGCGGCACCTGCCACGCCCAACCCCGGTCGTGGTCGCCGTAGTAGTGGAACTCGTCGAGGCAGGCAAAGCCGTAGTCGCTGTCGGGACCGGTCGCCAACGCATGGTTGGCCAGTACCTCGGCCGTGCACACCAGCACCGGCGCATCGACGTTGATCGCTGCGTCGCCGGTTGCCAAACCGACCTGGTGGGCGCCGAGCAGATCGACGAGGTCGAAGAACTTCTCTGCGACCAACGCCTTGATCGGAGCGGTCCACACAGCCCGCCGGCCCTCGTTCAGGGCCAGCACGACGCCGGCGATGGCGACGAGACTCTTGCCCGACCCGGTCGGCGTGGCCAGCACCACATGCTCGCCAGCAGCGAGCGCGAGCGC
>JANOKQ010000547.1:0-2211 GCA_031419375.1 Acidimicrobiaceae bacterium | reverse complement strand
CAGTTGCGCGCGTGGAAGAAGTTCCTCGCACCAGTGCTGGTGCCCGACGCCCCACAGCAGCGGCTCAAGGCGATGGAAGCATTCAGGCCGCAGGCCCCCCAGTGGTACCGGGTACCGCACATGATCCTCCCCGAAGACTGGCCACGCGACCCGAGAATACCCGAGAACACCTGATTGCAGGTTGAGCGTCAAACGCCGACATGGCAGTGTCCCATTTGATCCTCACTCGTCGACTGCTGGTGTGTCGCCACCGAGTGTTTCTCTCATGACGGGCGGAACCGGTTGCTGCGCGGGTTCACCAACAACACGATCCAGGCGGCGGCGAACTGCACCGCACCATCAGCTGGTGGCCCGGCAGGGTTGCGCGGTAGTCGTCGGGTTATATGCCGAGGATGGTGAGTGCTCGTGTGGTGTTGCGGGCGATGTGGCGGATTGCTTTGGCGATGTTGGTGTGGCCGTGGAGGCGTAGTGCGCTGATAGCGAGGTTGCGGCAGGTGGCCAGGGTTCGTGGGCCGTTGCCGGTGTAGGCCTGGGATCGGTCTTCGTCGTAGGTGACGTCGCGGACGTAGTGGACCCGGTTCTCGATGCCCCAGTGGCCGCGCACGAGCTGGTCGAGTTGTGCTGGGGTGGCGAGGTCGGCGGGGAGGCTGGTGAGGTAGAACGCTGTCTCGGTAGAGGTCATGGCGTTGTCGAGGGTGCAGCGTTCGCGGTAGACCCGCACGATCTGTTGGGCGTGGGGGAACATCCCGTCGGGTGCTGGGGCGGTGGAGGTGTAGCGGTGGTCGATGCGGCCGTGGCCTCGGTTTGTGGTGGTGTGTTCAGGGGGAAAAAGACCCTCCGGGGAGGGCTTTCACGGTTGTTTCGAGGGTCGGCTGGTTGCCTTTCAACGCGAGGAGGTAGTGGCCGTGGTGGTCATCGACGACATCGCGTGCGGTCGCGGCGTTGGTGTGCGCGGCGTCAGCGGTGATGACTTTGCCGTCGAGATCGCCGATCTGGTCGAGCAGCGGCCCGAACGCCAGGTTCTCGGTGGTGTGGTCAGGTACTTGGGTTTGTCCGATGACTGCACCGTTGTGGTGGAGCAGCCCGGCGAACAGTTTGACCTGCTCACCTGCATGTTTGGCGGTGCCCCGTAACCATTTCCCGTCGACCGCGACCCCGACCAGATCAGCCTGGGCGCTGGTGGTGGACGCGAGCCGGTAGGCGAGGTCTTGATCGGTGATCCACGCGCCGATCACGGTGTCCAGCGCGTCACCGTCAAGTTGTTGGAGCGCGGTGCGGATCGTGTTCTCCGCGGGCGCGATGTAGCAGCGCCGGACCGGATGGAACTTGCAACCGAGGCGGGCCAGGACCTCTTGGGGAAGATCGGCAGCAGCCTCACCGATCCCGCGGTAACTTTTCGCGCCTGACAGTGTCGCGACGACCGCGACCGCGATGATCGACGACACCGTATGGCGGATCCCCCTCGCTTGGCGATGCTCAGGGAGCTGATCAAGGCGGGCGAGTAAACCGGTGCCTGATTCGAAGTCCAACAGGTTGCAGTCGATGAGAGGAGTCCTTTTCGGGTGGCCGGTGAACACCGGATGATCAAACACGCCTGCCAACATGTGCCGGGAACGGCGGCGAAGCTCACGCACCCACACCTGTTTCACGTTGCCGTGGTGCACATAGCTGCCGTTCGACCTTGCCCATCCAGCGGTCTCACCGACCGGCAACCAGTTCGACGCGCGATAACAGCCGCCATGGTGGCGGGCCGGGTCGGTGAACGTCTCCGCGAGGACCACCGGATGACCCCACATCGCTTCCCAATCAGCAGGCAACGACCGCAACGATGCACCCAACGCCGCCGAGGCAAGATTCGCGGCCTGCCCGGCGGGCAGAACACAAAACCGCTGGTTATTCGCTACGAACCGCAACCGCCGGGTTCGCTGCACCGGGCTCCAACCAACCCACCGATCCCGAGCAGAAACCATAAACGCTGGCGAACCCCACCCGACAAGCGCGACCCACTCGCCATCGACAACCGCGACCTGACGGACCGTCTCGCCGACCAGGCCACGACCAAGCCAATGATGCTCATCCAACAACGAATCGAACCGGGCGACCTCGCCCGCAGTGACACGACGCACCACCAACCCGACCCCACGCTCGAAACGCTCCCTCACCGACCCAGAGCTATCACCCCGACCAGACCTCGCGCCACTCCTGACACAA
>JANOKQ010000546.1:0-16905 GCA_031419375.1 Acidimicrobiaceae bacterium | reverse complement strand
GTCATCGACGGCAGCGTCCGCACCCGTATCGATCAGTTGAAGTCCCGGCTCTAGGAGACCGCATCACTATGGCAGAGCTCACCCTCAGCGCCGGCGACATCGCCGCCGCACTGAAGAAGAACCTCGACGGATTCACGCCGTCATATGAGGCCCGCACAGTCGGGCGCGTCACCGAGGTCGGCGACGGCATCGCCCGCGTCAGCGGCCTCCCCGATTGCGGCGTGAACGAACTGCTCGAGTTCGAAGACGGCACGTTCGGTCTCGCCCTCAACCTCGACGAGAACTCGATCGGTGCCGTCGTGCTCGGTGAGGGCTTCGAGATCGAAGAGGGCCAGACCGTCAAGGCCACCGGCCGCATTCTGTCGGTGCCCGTTGGTGATGCGCTGCTCGGCCGCGTCGTCAACGCGCTGGGCGAGCCCATCGATGGCAAGGGCGACATCGTCGGCGGCATCCAGCGCCGTGTCGAGATTCAGGCACCCGGAATCATGGGCCGCAAGCCTGTGCACGAGCCGCTGCAGACCGGCATCAAATCGATCGACGCGATGACCCCGATCGGGCGTGGTCAGCGCCAGCTCATCATCGGCGACCGCAAGACCGGCAAGACCACCGTCGCCATCGACGCGATCATCAACCAGCGCGGCCTCGGTGTGAAGTGCATCTACGTCGCCATTGGCCAGAAGGGTTCCACCGTCGCCCAGACCGTGGCCACCCTGCAACAGTTTGGCGCGATGGAGTACACCGTTGTGGTGGCCGCCCCGGCCAGCGATCCGGCACCGTTCAAGTACCTGGCCCCCTACGGCGGGTGCGCGATGGGTCAGCACTGGATGGAAAACGGCGAGCACGCGCTGATCGTCTATGACGACCTGTCGAAGCAGGCCGAGGCGTACCGCCAGGTCTCGCTGCTGTTGCGCCGCCCGCCGGGCCGCGAGGCCTACCCCGGCGACGTGTTCTACCTGCACAGTCGCCTGCTCGAGCGGGCTGCGAAGCTCAGCGACGAGCGCGGTGCCGGTTCGCTCACGGCGCTGCCGGTGATCGAGACCAAGGCCGGCGACGTGTCGGCGTACATCCCCACCAACGTGATCTCGATCACCGACGGCCAGGTGTACCTGCAAGACAACCTGTTCAAGTCTGGCGTCCGCCCTGCGGTCGACGTGGGCATCTCCGTCAGCCGAGTCGGTGGCGCAGCGCAGATCAAGGCGATGAAGGGCGTGTCCGGCACGCTCAAGCTCGACCTGGCTCAGTTCCGTGAGCTGGAAGCGTTCGCCACGTTCGGTTCCGAGCTCGACGCCATTTCCAAGGCTCAGCTCGAGCGCGGCTACCGGTTGGTGGAGTTGCTCAAGCAGCCGCTCAACAGCCCGATGCCGGTCGAAGAGCAGGTCGTCGTGGTGTTCGCCGGAACCAAGGGCTACCTCGACAGTTTGCCGGTCAACCAGGTACGCCCGTTCGAGGCGGGCCTGCTCGAGTACATGCGCTCCACCCAGGGTGGACTGCTGTCGGGCATCCGCTCCAACTCCAAAGCCGACGTTCCGGCCGAGCTCGGCGATCTCATCGCCGGCTACAAGGAGCAGTTCGTGGCCGAGACCACCGAAGCCGCTCGGGTAGCCGACACCACGGCGACCGACGCAGGCGAGCTCGGCGAGGCCGCTAGCGCCAAGACGCTGGCAACGGAGTAGATCATGGCCGGAGGTCAGGAGCGCATTCTTCGCGGACGCATTCGCAGCGTCCAGGCAACGAAGAAGATCACGCGCGCCATGGAGCTCATCGCTGCTTCCCGCATCGTCAAGGCGCAACAGCGTGTGGCCGCCGCGGTGCCGTACAGCAATCAGATCACCGAGGTCGTCAGAGACCTCGCTGCCGCCGGTGGGGCCTCACAGTCCCCGCTGCTCGCTGATCGCGAGGTGCGCACCACCGCGTATGTTGCGATCACCGCCGATCGCGGATTGTGCGGCGGCTACAACGCCGGCATCCAGCGCGCCACCGAGGGCGAGATCAAAGCCGACGTGCTCGCCGACAAGGAGTACCAGGTCATCGCCGTCGGCCGCAAGGCGGAGGGCTATTTCCGGTTCCGCGGATACAACATCGTCAAGGCGTTCGCCGGCTTCAGCGACAACCCCACCTATGCCGATGCCAAGGCGATCGGCGAGTACGTGGTCGAGCTGTACACCAGCGGAGCGGTCGACCGTGTCGAGTTGGTCTACACCCGCTTCGTCTCCGCCGGCACGCAGGAGGTGGTCCGCCGCCCGCTCGTCCCACTCGAGCGGGGGGTTACCGGCGGCGGCAGCAAGGCGCCTGAATCGAGCGGGGCCGCAGCCGATTTCGAGTTCGAGCCCGACCCGGGCACCATCCTCGATACGTTGTTGCCACGCTACGTCGAGGCCCGCATCTACGCAGCGTTGCTCAATGCGGCGGCGAGCGAGCATGCCTTCCGGCAACGGGCGATGAAGAGCGCAACTGACAACGCCGAGGAACTGATCAAGTCGCTGAGCCGGATCATGAACCGTGCCCGCCAAGACTCGATCACGACCGAGATCATGGAGATCGTCAGCGGTGCCGAAGCCCTCGGCGGCGATTCCAAGGCGGCCCGCTTCATCGATCTCGGACCCCTTGCGCCGCTCGGCGACCCCCACCTCGTCACCAAATGAACACGTCACCCATAAACACGTCACCCATGAACTTCGGCCACTGCAAGGAATCCTGCCATGACCATCACTGAAACTGATCGCAAAGACGGCCGAGTCGTCGGTATCGCCGGCCCCGTGGTCGACGTCGAGTTCCCCCGCGGCTCGCTGCCCGAACTGAACAACGCTCTGGAATTCACGGTGAACGTCGACGGCACGCCCGTCGCCGTGCTCGCCGAGGTTGCCCAGCAAATCGGTGACAGCCGGGTGCGTGCGGTGTGCATGAAGCCAACCGACGGCCTGAGGCGCGGCACTACGGTCCGCAACACCGGTCGAGGCATCTCCGTGCCGGTCGGCGACCGCACGCTCGGTCACGTGTGGAACGTGTGGGGCGATGTGCTCGACGCCGACAACGCCGACTTCGCCGACATTGAGCGGTGGGAGATCCACCGGTCGGCCCCCGACTTCGCCGCGCTCGAGCCGTCCAAGAGGCTGTTCGAAACCGGAATTAAAGTGATCGACCTGCTAACCCCGTACGTGGCCGGCGGCAAGATCGGCCTGTTCGGTGGTGCCGGCGTGGGCAAGACTGTGTTGATCACGGAAATGATTCGCCGTGTGGCTCAGAACCACGGTGGCGTGTCGGTGTTCGCCGGTGTGGGTGAGCGCACCCGTGAGGGCACCGACTTGATGATCGAGATGACCGAATCGGGCGTGTTCGAAAAGGCCGCACTCGTCTTCGGCCAGATGGACGAGCCGCCGGGAGTCCGGCTACGCGTGGCCCTGTCGGCGCTGACGATGGCGGAGTACTTCCGTGACGTGCAGAACCAGGACGTGTTGTTGTTCGTCGACAACATCTTCCGGTTCGTGCAGGCCGGCTCCGAGGTTTCCACCCTACTCGGTCGGATGCCGTCGGCTGTGGGCTACCAGCCCACCTTGGCCGACGAGATGGGTCAGCTGCAGGAGCGGATCACTTCCACCCGTGGCCGCTCGATTACCTCGCTGCAGGCCGTGTACGTGCCCGCCGACGATTACACCGACCCGGCCCCGTTCACCACGTTCACGTTCCTCGACGCAACCACCGAGCTCAGCCGCCAGATTGCCTCGCTCGGCATCTACCCGGCCGTCGACCCGTTGGCATCGACGTCGACCATCTTGCAGCCAGAAGTGGTTGGCCAGCGCCACTACGACGTCGCCCGCCGCGTGCAGGAGATTCTGCAGCGGTACAAGGAACTCCAAGACATCATCGCCATCCTCGGCCTCGACGAACTCTCCGAAGAGGACCGCCTCACCGTGTCGCGTGCCCGCAAGGTGCAGCGCTTCCTCAGCCAGCCGTTCTACGTGGCCGAGGTGTTCACCGGTGTCAGCGGCGAGACGGTGCCGGTCGCCGAGACCGTCGAGAGCTTCGAAGCAATCGTCAAGGGCGAACTCGACGACGTTCCCGAGCAGGCGTTCTTGAACGTCGGCGGGGTCGAGCAGGTGCTGGCCAAGAGCAAGGCGTTGCAAGAAGGCGCGGCCTGATGGCGACGATGCAGGTGGAGATCGTGTCGCCGGAGAAGCTGCTCTTTTCCGGGGAGGCCACGCAGGTGATCACGCGCACCGTTGGCGGTGGTGAGATTGCGTTTCTGCCCGGCCACGCGCCCTTCCTCGGAGCACTCACCGAGAACCACACCCGCATCACCCTCACCGACGGCACCGTGCTCGATGTCGCCGTGCACGGTGGATTCGTGCAGGTCAGCGGAACCACGGTGACCATCCTCAGCGACGTCGCCGAACTCGCCGACCAGATCGACCGCAACCGTGCCCTCGCCGCAAAAGAGCGTGCCGAGGAGAAGTTGCGCCACGACACCGACAGCACATACACAGTCGCGCTGTGCCGGGCTAACGCCCGCCTGAGCGCAACCGGCGGTGCCTCCACCGGCTCTGCTGGCGCGCACTGACCCCACCGCGTCTGGCGCTGTTGTTGGCTTGGGCGGTCGGTACGGTGGCGGGATGACTTCGCCGTACACGTTCTCGTCAGCACTGATCACCGGAGCATCGAGCGGGATCGGTGACTCTATGGTGCGCCTGCTCGCTGCGGCTGGGGTGCCGCAGGTGATCGTCGCCCGGCGCAGTGACCGGTTGGACGAACTGGCGCGCACCTATGCCGACATCGAGGTGCTCGCCGCCGACCTCACCACAGCAGAGGGATTGGCTGTCGTCGTCAAGCGGGTCGAGAGTGAGAGCGAACCGGTAGATCTGGTGGTCAACAATGCCGGATTCGGTACGTCGGGCATGTTCTACGACCTCGACGCCGACCGGCTGCAGCAGGAAATCGCCCTCAACATCGCTGCGCTCACCCGGATCAGTCGGGCTGCGCTCGGCGTGATGGTGCCGCGCGGCAGTGGTTACCTGCTGAATGTCAGCAGCGTCGCCAGCTTCCAACCCGCGCCGAAGCTGGCCGTATACGCGGCGACGAAGGCGTATGTGACGCACTTGAGCGAGAGCCTTCACGAGGAAGTGCGCGGCACCGGGGTGAAGGTGACCGCACTGTGCCCCGGTTTGACCCGTACCGAGTTCCAAAGCGTGAGCAACACCGAGAGCTACTCGGCCACCTACCCGGACTTCGCCTGGCTGAGTGCCGATGAGGTGGCCAAGGCCGGGCTCGGCGACGTGGCCAAAGGCAAGGCGCTGTCGGTCCCTGGGATTCTCTACAAGGGCCTCGGCATTGCCACCGGGATCGCCCCACGCGGTCTGACCCGCCGCCTGTCGAGCCTGGTCCAGCGCGGCTGAACAAGCGGTTCGGCGTGGTGGCGTGCCCGTTTTCCCGCGGGAAACAACTTTCGGTCATCTCGACGGAAACGGACAACTGGTCGCGAACGGCACCCGCTTTCCCGCGGGAAAACGAACGGCGGCCCCGATCGTGTGGCCACCGAGATTCGCAGCCGTGGGGTGCCACGGTGGCAGGGCTGGCAAGTGTGGGGTCGTTGGGCGGCGTGGGGGTCGAACGGGATTCCACAGAGCAGCCGTACGGTAGCGCCGACCACCCCGCCTGCACCGACCGCCCTGCCAGCGCCGACACTCACCACGCCGGTGCCACCAACCCCACCGGTTGAAGTCGACAGAACAGCGGACCTGCAGGCGTTCGTCGACGCCTACGCGAACCACCCGATGTGGGCGACGTTCACCCCCGCGCTCGGGTCGATCGACCTGTGGCGGGACAGGGTGGCGGCCTATGTGGTCGTCGGCAAGATCGTCGGGTCCAGCCGTCCCGAGTTGAAACCCGCACCCACCGGCCGGCAGAAGCAGTGCCGTGCAGCAGCACAAAGCCAGACGAGACATGTCAGCTTCAGGCATCGGATCTGGTCGTGTTCGTCGTGGATCTCCAGCCAATCGACCCGCCGACGCTTCTCCCTGCGGGCAAACAGCAAGGTCTTCAGGTGCGCGCTGATCTGGTGTCAGTTGAGACGGCGATCGGTTTCATCCACGACGGCGACAGCGACGCTAGAGCCGCCGCCGCAGTCGCGATGGCTCAAACGCTGACCGCGACACTCCCGCTTGGCGCGACGATGGAATCGGCGGTCTTGGTGCTCGAGGAGGGTCCTGACGTCCCTTGCGGTGTTGCTGTCGACCGACGCAGGCTGAAGCCGAGGAATTCGCCGCCGAAGTCCTCGCCGACCACGTGCCCGACGTCGGTGCTGCGCCACGCCAACGGCATCTCAGCTTTGCTGGGATCGGGGCGAGCAGGGAACGGTTGCCGAGTCAGCCACGTGAGGTCGTTGCTTTCGGAAGGCGTTCTTTCGAACGATCTCGTTGCCACGAACCGTAACAAAATCGCAGCCGAAAACATCGACACGACTGCCGTCGAGCAAGGTGCCGGTCAGTCTCCACTCCGATACGCCGTAGTCATCGGAGAGCACGAAGTGTCGGCCACCACCCCAGTTCGCGTCCGGCATCGAGTCGAACACATCAGCGAACGCGGCCCTGACCTGATCCCGACCCACGAACCTGCAGCCATACGATTCGGGTCCGCCGGAAGCATCGAACACGCAATCGTCAGCGAACAAACTCATCAATCGCTCAATGTCATGGCTGTTCCATGCTTCGGTGTGTTCGATGAGCAGACGTTCCAGATCCTCACTGTTCACATCAGGCCCCCTTGCATTGAGATCACATCGTGCGCGGGCACCGGGTGATCTAGTTGTAGTCGACGGCGGCGAAGGCGGCGAGTTTGTCAAGGCGGTGATGGGCTTCGACGAGGCGGACGGTGCCGCTGCGCGAGCGCATCACCAGGCTCTGTGTCTGGGCACCTCTCGTGTTGAAGCGGACACCGCGGAGCAGTTCGCCGTCGGTGATTCCGGTGGCTGCGAAGAATGCGTTGTCGCCGCGCACGAGGTCGTCGGTGGTGAGCACCGCGTCGAGATCGAATCCAGCGGCGATTGCCGCGGCGCGTTCTTCGTCGTTGCGTGGCCACAACTGCGCCTGGATCTCGCCACCCATGCACTTGAGCGCTGCGGCCGCGACGACGCCCTCCGGTGTGCCGCCGACACCGAGCAGCACGTCGACACCGGCATCGGGCCACCCGGTCGCGATAGCACCGAAGATGTCGCCGTCGGTGATCAGCTTCACCCGCGCCCCACTCGCACGAACCTCGGCGATCAACTCGTCGTGGCGTGGACGGTCGAGAATCACCACGGTGAGATCGCGCACACTTTCGCGCTTGGCCTTGGCGATCCATCGCAGGTTCTGGGTCGGCGTCGCGGTGATATCGATCGATCCCGCGGCATCGGGTCCAACAGCGATCTTGGTCATGTAGAAGCACGGGCCGGGGTCGAACATGCTGCCCCGGTCGCTCACCGCGATCACTGCAATCGCGTTGGCCCGGCCAAGCGCGGTGAGCGTGGTGCCGTCGATCGGGTCGACCGCCACGTCGACCTTTTGCGCGCTGCCATCACCGACGCGTTCGCCGTTGTACAGCATCGGCGCTTCGTCCTTCTCACCCTCGCCGATCACGACGATGCCATCCATCGGCACCGTCGCCAACACGGTGCGCATCGCATCGACGGCGGCCCCGTCGGCACCGAGCTTGTCGCCGCGGCCCACCCACCGAGACGCTGCCAACGCAGCACTTTCGGTGACACGGACCAGTTCGAGGGCAAGGTTGCGGTCAGGTGCAGTCATCGCCACCACCGTAGCCGTCAACTGCGTCGTTGTCCGCGCCGACCGTCAGCAGACGCTCGATACATTCATCCGTGATGACCGGCCAGCCGAGCGCGCACGAGACAGCGGCCCTGGCGATCACCGTCGCCGACTGCATCGGGGGCACCGAACTCAGCGAGCCGCGCCTGCGCCCCGATGCGCAGGCGCTTGGGTTCATCCGGTCAGCGCAGGGCCGCAGCGTGTTCGTGGTGGAGCAACTGCCCGACCCGGCCAGGGAAGCCGTCGTTGGTGAGCGGAGCGAGTTCGAGTTGTTGCCGGCGCCACACACTGGCCGCGGGCTCGGCGGTGGGTGCTGGACGTGGACCCCCGACGGCAGCGGGATCGTGTACGCCGCCGTCGATGGCGATTTGTGGTGGACCCGCTGCGTCGCCGACGGCTCTGTGAGCGGCCGGGATGCGCCGACGCGACTCACGCAGCACGGCCCCGACCGCACCGCGCAGGCGCCGACGATGGCCCGCTTCGGCCGGACGATCGCCTACGTCGTCGACCAAGCAGAGGTCTGGGTGACACATCTCGGCGCGGTGTCGGGCGGCGCGGTTCACGGTGGCGCGGTGTCGGGGCGGCTTGACGACGGAACGGCCGACTTCTGCTTTGATCCCGTACTCGGCCCGGCGACGGTGTTGGCCGTGACTGGGCCCGACGCACGCGCTGCGGCGGGCGAGGCCTGCCCGGCGCTCGACGTCGTGTGGCAGGCGTGGAACGTGCCCGACATGGCGTGGGACCGCTCGCGTCTCGAACGGGTGGTTCTCGAGGGCAGCGGCCGGGCCGGGGGATGCGGAGCCCCCACGCACGTGGCAAGCGCGCAACAACCGAGCTTCGCCCCGGATGGGACGCTGCTGGCCGTGCGCGACGACGGCGGCTGGAACAACGTGTGGATCGGTGATCGCGTGGTGGCAGCCGAGCCGTTCGAGCACGCCGGACCCGGCTGGGGGCTCGGGCAGCGTTCGTACGCGTTGTCGCCGGATGGGTCGTCGGTCGCGTTTACCCGCAACGAAGCCGGATTCGGCCGACTATGCGTGGCCGATGTCACCGGAGGCGAGGTTCGTGAGGTTGGCCGCGGGGTGCATGGGCAACTGTCGTGGCGCGGCCGGTACCTCGCCGCGCTGCGGACCGGGGCGCGGACCCCGACGGAGGTGGTGGTCTATGACATGGCCGTGCCGCAACCGACGCGCACGGTTGTCGCGTCGAGTGTCGCCGCCGATGCGGCGCAGCGCTGGGCAGCGACGCTTGTCGAGCCGGAAGCGGTGACGTTCCCCGCGGCCGACGGCTCGGCGATCCACGCCCGCATCTATCGGAGCGACGTCGAAACTGCGGGGCCGCCGCGGGTGCTCTGTTGGCTCCACGGTGGTCCCACCGACCAGTGGCAGGTCACGTTCATGCCCCGCATCGCGTACTGGCGCCGTCGCGGCTGGAACGTGATCGTGCCCGATCATCGCGGCTCCACCGGCCATGGGCGCGCCTACCAGCAAGGGCTGCGCGGTCGCTGGGGCGAGCTCGACGTGTCTGACACGGTCGATTCGATCGTGTACGCGCACTCGGCCGGGCTCGGGTCGCCCGATACCACCGTGCTGATCGGCGGGTCGGCCGGCGGGTTCACCGTGCTCGGCACGTTACGCGCCGCGCCACATCTGGTGGCCGCTGCGGTCGTTGCCTACCCGGTCAGTGATCTTGCCGATCTGGCCGAGCGCAGCCACCGCTTCGAGCGTCACTACACCGACACGCTTGTCGGTGACTTCGGCACCGATGCCGGGCGCGCGCTGGCTCGAGAGCGATCGCCGCTCTGGTTCGCCGATCAGATCACCACGCCGCTCCTGGTGTTCCACGGCACCGATGACCCGGTCGTTCCGGTGCAACAGTCGGTTTCGTTGTGCGAGCGGATCCGTGGTGCCGGGGGCGAGGTGGAGATGTGCCTGTACGAAGGTGAAGGCCACGGCTTCCGCCAGGTTGCAAACCAACTCGACGAGTATCGGCGAACCGCTGCCTTCCTTGGCCGACACGTTGCCGTCGCTCACGGATAGCGTCGCCTCGGGCATCCCCACGACACGATCGGACCCGCCATGACCGACTGGAACCCAGAAGATCCCGACGCCACCCGCGTCTACTACGACTTGAACAAGTGGACCTTCGATCAGCAGGCTGAGCTCGCCTCGGCAATGGCTGATGCCGAGATCCCTCACGGCTGGATCGAGGGTGAGCTGGTCGTTTCGGAAGCCGACGAGCAGCGCACCGATCTGGTGATCGCCGATGTCGAAGGCCGGCTCGGCATCGTGACCAGCGACGAGCCCGACGGTTCCGGTGACGCGTTCGGCGACGGCGTGTTCGATGCTGCTGGCGAGTTCGAGGAGGGTCCGGTGTCGGAGTTGGACGCGGAGACGCCGAGCACCGAGTACGACCTCGACGAGTGGGAGGTTTCCGAACGCGTCCTGCTGACTCACGCGCTCGCCGACGCCCGCATCGCGTGCCGCTGGGAAGCATCGGTGCTGCTGGTCTCGACAGCCGACGAAGAAGTCGTCGACGCGTTGCTCGACGACATCGAAAGCGGCGAGTACATCGACCTCCGCTCCGGTGCAGCGGCGTCAGACGACGCTGCGTCGGCCAGCCTGTTGAGCACGTTCTTCCTCGCCGGGGAGCGGTTGCGTAAGGACCCGCTCGACGCAGACGGGCTCGAGCAGCTCCTCGCTGCGACCGATGTTGCCGACGCCGACTCGCCTCCCTTCGGCGTGCAACCCCGCCTGTGGGCGCAAACCTGTGAAGCCGCCGACCGCGTTGCCGATGCCCTCACCGTCGAGGGTGGTCCAGACCTCAACGACGTGATGGATGCTGCGGCAGCACTGCACGACCTGCTCCGCTCCCACGTCTGAGATTTCGCGCCAACCCGCCCCGCCATGCTGCTCGCTGAACTCGAGGTCTGGCACTCGCGTCCGGTCACGCCCACCCGTCGCGTCGCACTCGGACATCTGGTGCTGCCTGTCGACCCGGCTCCAGGATTCGGGGGACTCCTGCTCGCCGCGGTCGTTGCTGCGCATCTTCCCGACGTCGACACCGATCTCGTGCCCGACATCCACCGCCTGCTCGATCAGGTGCAGCGCGGTGACCGAATCACCCAACCGCGGCTGCGTCACCGCTACCAGGTCGACCGTCATGGCCTTGCGGTGAGCGTGCACAGACTGGTGGGGGAAGGCGACAACGTCCGCTTTGATCTGCGGCCGAATGGCAGCCCACTGGTGCAGGTGCTCGGCGCGGTCTATGCCGTCGAACGGCTCGAGGGTGGATCGCGTGAACTTCTCGTTCCCTTGTTGCACAAGGCGATGCGCTGGCGCGCGCCGATTGGTCCGTCGTTCATTACCAACCTGGCCGGCACCGGTGTTACCTCGCTGGCCGCGCTCGCCGACCCCCGCGCCTGGGCGCTCGACCTGCTCGGTTTCCCCGTCGGCACCGGCAAGGTCTCCAAGCGTGACGTCACCGTCCGCTACCGCACCGGTGTGCGCCGGGTGCACCCCGACCACGGCGGCGACGAGGACATCGCCTACAAAGCCATCGCCGATCTCGCCGAAGCCCGCAAGATCCTCACACCATGACCGGGCACACCATGACCGGGTCGTTCCGGTGAACGCGGTGCGGTTGCTGCTGTTCCCCGGTGCCGGGTCGAGCAGCGACCATTCGGCACTGATCGCGATCGAGCGGGCTGTCGCTCCGGGTGTGTGTCACCGGGCCGATTTCGCCTACCGCCTCGCCGGTCGCCGCGCCCCCGATCGCTCGCCGGTGCTGCTGCAAACCGTCGCCGTCGAAGCCGCCGCCCTCACGGCCCCGGCCGCGTCCCAGTCCGGCGGCCCGGCCGCGCTGGTGCTTGGGGGTCGGTCGATGGGTGGGCGGATGTGCTCGATGGCCGTCGCCGAAGGGCTGGTCGCGGCAGCGGGGCTGATCCTGATCTCCTACCCGTTGCACCCGCCGGGCAAGCCCGACAAGCTCCGCGTCGAACACCTGCCCAGGTTGCAGGTTCCGTGCCTGTTCATCCACGGAACCAACGATCCGTTCGGCACACCCGACGAGCTGACCTCGTTCACCGCCACGATCCCCGGCCAGGTCAGCCATGTCTGGATCGAGCGCGGTCGCCACGACCTGAAAGGTGCCGACGACCTGATCGCCGCTGCGGTGGTCGAGTGGCTTGAAACCCTGACGCGTCCTCGGGATTGAGCTCTTCGAGTGAGCGGTGCGCGGTCTCCGGGTAGGTGGTGAACACGATGAGCGCGGCGAACACTTGGGCAATCGCAAGGGTGGCCATCACCGCGCCGTAGCTCCAGCCCCGGTCGAGTAGCTCGCCCGCCA
Source organism: Acidimicrobiaceae bacterium (assembly GCA_031419375.1). Classification (GTDB taxonomy): domain Bacteria; phylum Actinomycetota; class Acidimicrobiia; order Acidimicrobiales; family Ilumatobacteraceae; genus VFMC01. Next base: position 4,765 of record JANOKQ010000546.1, on the reverse strand, counting down.
GCAGCAGCCCGATGCTGCCGCCGATCAAGGCCATCGCCGCGATCAGCCCGCCGGCCTGGGCGCGCCGCGCTGTCGGGAACAGTTCGGTCCGGTACACCGAGAACGCCGGGTAGGCCATGCCGCCGATCAACCCCCCGCCGAACGCTGCCATCCACATCGGCCAGCCCCCGGTCGTAAACGAGGCGACCAGAAGCGCGGTCGCGATCGGGAGCGAGAGCGCCAGCAGTCGCCGCCGACCGGTCGTGTCGGCAACCCGGCCGCCGACGACGAACCCGATCGACGCAGGTGTGGCTGTTGCGATCGTGAACAGCGCGATTCCCGAACCGCTGTAGCCGCGCACATCGTCGAGATATCGGTTCTGGAAGTACGACGCTGGGGCGACGAACAGGTTCGCCATGAACGCGACAGAGGTGATGATCGCCAGCCGGTGCCGGTCGATGTGAGTGTGCCCGACACCGTGGATTTCGATGACGTGTTCGAACCGTGGTGTCTCGGTGAGCCGGCGCGACACGTCGATCGCGGCGATGAGCCACACCAACGACACGACGTACACGAGCCGCCAAGCGCTCGGGCCGATGTCGGCCAGCGGCAACGTCATCACCGCGACACCGGCACCGAGACCGCTGGCCATGGCCAGCACGCTCACGGCGTAGGCGCGGCTGTTCTTCGGCATCTCCTCGGCGGCGGCGACGGCGATCAGCAGGTCGAGGGCGATGCCGAGCGGCCGGGCCACGGTTTGGCTGGCGGTGAGCGCCCAGAAGTTGGGGGCGAGCGCACCGAGCGAGGCCAGCGTGGGTGCCAACCACGCCAACAGGTTGATCATCCGGCGTCGGCCAACCCGGTCGGCGAGGATCGTGAACGGCAACGCCAACACGATCCCGAAACGCACGATCACGCCGGCGAAGCTCTGCCCCTGCTCGGAGATGCCGAAATCGTCGGCGGCGAAGTTGACGGTCTGGGTGAACAGGGTGTTGACGAACGCTGAGCTCATCGACACCGCAGCGAGCAGCCCAAGGATCTTCACCTGGTGCGCGTTCAGCCGGTCGGGTGGGGCCCAGCGCGGTTGGGTGCCGTTGCCGACGTGGTGACTGCGTAACGTCGCCCGCACCGGCCAGCGGAACAACCAGCCGAACCATGGCACCACCATGCGGAACGTGGTGATGTCGCGGATCTCGTCGCCATGACGCTCGACTGTGCGCCGGTACTCGGTGAACGGGCCCTCGCGTTGCACGAACTCGCGCTGGACCGCTGGGTCGGGCGATTCGGCGGGCGATTCGGCGAGCAGGGTGTCACGCGCGAGGTAGGCGTCCGAAGCAGTTTCCGCCGACCAGACCCGTACGACGCGACTGGTGGGGGTGCGCACGTGGCGACAGTAATCGCAGGCATACTTGTTGCCCATGTCGCCCTCTTCGTGGCCGGTGCCGGGCCTGCTGTCGCCCCCGGCGAGATCGGCGCCTGAGGCTGACGGCGCGGCCGAATCCGAGATCGTCGTTCGTCGCTCCGGGCCGTTGTCGGGCGAGGTCGTGGTCCCCGGAGCGAAGAACTCGGTGCTCAAGCTGATGGCAGCGACGCTGATGGCCGAGGGTGAGTACCGCTTGTCGAACGTGCCCGACATCGCCGACGTGGCGATAATGGCCGACCTGCTCGCCGCGATCGGCGTGTCGACGGTCGCCTCGGGCCCCAACGAACTGACGCTGCGCAACGTCGGCACCATCGAACCGGTGGCGCCATACGAGTTGGTCGAGCGGATCCGCGCATCGATCAACGTGCTCGGCCCGCTGCTCGGCCGCTACGGCCGGGTTCGCCTCTCGCTTCCCGGTGGCGACGACTTCGGGTCACGCCCGATCGACATGCACGTCGCCGGACTCGAGGCGATGGGAGCGACGTTCGAGTTCGCTCACGGCGAGGTCGAGGCGCGGGCCGAACGCTTGCACGGCACCGACGTCACGTTCGAGTTCCCGAGCGTCGGGGCCACCGAGAACATCCTGACGGCCGCGGTGCACGCCAAGGGGACGACGGTGATCGACAACGCTGCTCGCGAACCGGAGATCGGCGATCTGTGCACGATGCTCGTCTCGATGGGGGCCGACATCGAAGGCATCGGCTCGTCAACGCTTGTGGTGCACGGCGTCGAGCCGGGGTCGTTGCGGGCCACCGACCACCGCACCGTCACCGACCGCATCCAGGCAGCCACCTACATCGCCGCTGCGGCGATGACCGGCGGTGAGCTGCACCTGCGCGGGGCGCGTCGTGGGGACATGGAGATGGTGCTTCGGCGCTTCTCCGACATGGGGTTGGAGATCATCGATCAGGACGATGGGCTGATGGTGTACAGCGATGGGCGGCTGCGCTCGATCGACGTGGCCACGTTGCCGTATCCGGGCATCGCCACCGACTACAAGCCGCTCATCGTCACGATGTTGTGCATCGCCGACGGCGTCGGCATCGTCACCGAGAATCTTTACCCGGGCCGGTTCCGCTACGTGGAGGAACTGCAGCGCCTTGGTGCCGACATCCGTACCGATGGCCATCACGCGGTGGTGCGCGGCAAGCCGTCGCTCAGCGGGGCGCGGGTGAGGGCCCCCGACATACGCGCCGGTGCGGCGCTGGTTGTGGCCGGCCTGGCCGCCGAGGGCGAGACCATCATCAGCGGCGTCCACCACATCGACCGTGGCTACGACGATCTGGTCGGCCGCCTCGCCCGCGTCGGTGCCTCAATCGAACGTCGCTGACCACCGGCCACCGCTAACCGGGAGTTTGCCCAGGTGCACTGCCAGCGCAGATGTCGTACGGTGGAAATCGAGAGTCACCTACCGGTGCACGAGTCGAGGAGCCATGGCCAGAGAAGACGATGACATCCTGCTGGGCGATCCGATCATTCTGACCGCCGGCGACCGCGACAGTGACGGCGACGGTGTCGGTGACATGCAGGAGCGACTCGATGGCACCGACCCCGGCGACGCGTCAGACCGCCTGCGGCCCGACCCGACAATCATTCCAGACGCCACAGGCGACCCACGCGGAGACCTGGAGCGCGCCACCCTCGAACGCGAGACCGCCTTCGACCCGACAGCGGTCATGCCAGAAGGCATGAGCATCAAGTCGGGTCTCGAAGGTCTCATGAACATTGACGGCAGCGACTTGTCGACCGGATCGAACCACTTTGGCGTCGGCGAGGAGGCGATCCTTGATGGTCGACTCGACGCCAACTCGCCACTACGTATGAGTCGCGACCCACTTGAGGCGGCAAAGAGCACCGCAGATTCGACCGGGCACGGCACCGCCCCGCCAGCGGGTGCCGACATAAGCTCGCGGGCCCCCAACTGGGATCTCGTCTCGGGTAAGGGAGCCGACGATCTCACCTTGACCTTCGGCGAGCCGAAAAGAGTCACCGACGATCTCACGTTGACCTTCGGCGAGCCGAAAAGAGTGCCGACCCCGCCGCCGGAGCCGCCGCCCCCGCCGCCGAAGACATCGACGGACCCCGACGCTGACCCGGGCCAATCCGGCGGAATTTCGACCGGAGAGGAATTATCGCGCGTCCTCTCCGTTCGGGGCGGCGACACAGACTTCGTCGAGGGTTACGGCGGGGGACCACAGATCGAGGGCGACCAACCGCCGGTCCGGTTCATCGATCTCGTAACCGACGGCGGTGACGGCAGCGTTGACACCAGCACGCCGACCGAGCAGCCTGACGGGGTGCCGGATGCACCCGTGATCCACACGATCAACCCGGACGCCGGGATCGTGTTGCCACCAACAGGGGATCAACCGCCAGGCGGTTCAACTGATGGCGGCGGCGACCTTGGGCTTACCGGCATTTCTAGCGCTGCCACGGCGGTCTCGGCATCCGAGACGAGCGCCCCTGGGATCAGGCCGGCAGGATTCGGAGGTGGCGCTGGGATCGGCTCGCTGGCACCGGTCGATGAGGAACCGACTTTCGTTGCAGGTGTTCGCAGCCCGCCCGTCGCCAGCTTTATTTCGCACCCGCCGATGGACACCGGTCACGGCGACAGCGACGGTGATGGTGTGAGCGATGCACAAGAGGCTCTCGACGACACCAATCGCAACGACCCGACCAGTTTTATTTCGCACCCGCCGATGGACACCGGTCACGGCGACAGCGACGGTGATGGCGTTAGCGACACACAAGAGATTCTCGACGACAACGCCCTGTCGGCCGGATCGAACCACTTCGGCGTCGGCGAGGAGGCGATCCCTGACGACCCAAACAGCTACCTCGGTGCCCCATTCCAAGATGAGAAGATGACCCTCGGTAGCACGGCGAGCGCGGCCACGGCGGTGCCCGCCGATGACATCAGCGCGCAGGGGATCAGCATCGTCGGCTCCGACGGGGCCAGCGGTCTCCAGATCACGATTCCGGTGACCGACGACGGGATCGACGTTTTCGCCAACGATCTGGCGGGCGGTCTGGTCGTAGACCTCGGTGTCGATCCGGCTCCCGTCCGAGACGACTTCGAGTCAATCGGCGCGGATTTCCTCCTCGTCGAATCGCCAGTCGAGTTTGCGGACGTCTACCAGGACGACATTCTCGACGGCTGAATTCGATCCGCCGTCGCTTGGGATCGAAGGCTCGTCAACGCTTGTGGTGCACGGCGTTGAGCCGGGGCCGTTGCGGGCCGCTGACCACCGCACCGTCACCAGGCAGCCACCTACATCCCCGCCGCGGCGATGACCGACGTTGAGCTGCACCTGCGCGGAGTGCGTCGTGGGGTCATAGAGATGGTGTTTCGGCGCTTCTCCG
>JANOKQ010000545.1:0-3901 GCA_031419375.1 Acidimicrobiaceae bacterium | reverse complement strand
GGCAAGCTCGTGTTGGCCGACGAACCCACCGGCGCGCTCGACTCGACGAACGGCGAGGCGGTGATGCTTACGCTGCGACGAGCATGCGACGGCGGAGCCGCCGCCGTTGTCGTGACGCACGATGCGCAGCTCGCGGCGTGGGCCGACCGCATCGTGTTCCTGCGTGACGGACGGGTGGTCGACGAGACCCGATCGGTGGCGTCTCCCGACGACGCGGCCAGCATCGGAGACAGGTGATGGCGGCGCGGTTGGCCGTCCTGCACTGGGTGATCCGGCTGGTGCGACGCGAGCGCCGCCAGCACGCCCTCGTGATCGGGCTGCTCACCTTCGGGATCACCAGCTCGGTCGTGGCGGTGAGCACGCTCGTCCGTATGAACGTCCCCATCGCCCGCGAGTTGGCGGGCGCGGACGCGGTCGTTTCGATCCAGGTCATCGACGGAGCCAGCGCGGAGGCGGCTGCACTACCGGCCGCGCTCGCCGAGATCACCGCCGCCCATCCCGAGCTCCAGGTCGTGGTGCGCTCGGCCGAAGGAAAGGAGGGCATCCGACTCGTCGGGCAGGACCCGACCCGCCCCCTCGGCCAGGACTGGCTGCGCCTGCTCGACGGCCGCTGGCCCGGCGTCGGCGAGATCACCCTGTCCAGCCGGGCGATCGAACGGCTTCGCACCGCCGGTACATCCGGCGACATCGGCGCCGCGGTGACGATCGCAGGCGCTACGCGCACCGTGGTTGGTCACTATGAGAACCCGACCGACCTCGACGACGCAACAGCAGTCGTGCCGGTCGCCGAGACCGGGCGATGGAGCGACGTCAGCGTGTTGCTCCCGGCCGACGCCCGATCGGGCGCTGCGGCGAGCCGGGCGTGTACCTCCTGGCCGGGCTGGTGCGGTGCTCGGTCTGCGGACGGTCGATGCACGGCGCCACCCTCAAGGGCAAGCCCTACTACCGGTGCAACAGCCAACGGCCCGACTGTGCCGACACCGGCCACTCGCGGACGACGGCCATCCGCGAGGGGCGCATCCTCGCCGTCCTCGACCCGTGGCTCGGCCAGCTCGCCGACCGCGACCATCGTGCCGCCACCGTTGCTGCTGTGCTCGCCGCCGAGAGCGACCAGCCGGCCGAACCCACCGAGATCCGGACCGCCCGCCGGTCGTCGCGGGATCTCCCCGTGGAGCTCGACCGGGTCCTGGCAGCCATCCGGGCCGGGATGGACCCCGACCTCGCCACGTCGACCACCAGGCAGATCCAACGCGAGCTCGCCGCCGCTCAGGCCACCATCACTGCATGGGAGCACGACAACCAGCCCACCCCACCGCTCAACGCCGAGGACATCCACCAGGCGCTCGAGCACGCCGGTGACCTCGCCGGGCTCCTGGCCGAGGCCGAGCGCGAAACGAGGGCCCGGCTGTACCGGACCCTCGATCTCGTGCTGAACCTTGATCCTGTCGGAGACCCTCCAACCCTGGACGTTCGGCTGCAGCTATGTGGTGGCGGGGGCAGGATTTGAACCTGCGACCTTCGGGTTATGAGCCCGACAGCGCATCCTTCAAGCTCATCGAGCAACGGTGCAGCGCACCCGCCACCGATCCTGACTCGTTGATGTTGTCGCCGTACTGCTTGTCCAACCCCCACGACCTATCCCCGGTGCTTGCTCGTGAAACGTCCCGCCACTGTTGCGTAGCGAGACCACCACGGTTGTGCCGCCTCGAGGAACGATGCAACCCGGATCAACAGCGGCTCATTGCCATACGCGGCGACGAGTTGCACACCGCGGGGGAGGCCATCTGCCGGCCAGCCGAGCGGGACCGAGATGGCCGGTTGGCCGGTCGCGTTGAACGGTCGGGTGAACGCGCTGCCGCGGCCGCTGCGGTACTCGTTGAGGTAGCTGCCGATAGGTGCGGCGGGAGCGGCCGCCGCCGGTGTGATCAGCAGGTCGTGGTCGTCCCACCAGCGCTGGGTGTGGCCGGTGACCTCTTGGATCCGCCACAGGGCGGCCATCAGCTCCACGGCGGTCGTGCGTTGCCCGGCACTGACGATCCGCCAGGTAACAGGTTCGACGTCGTCCTCGCCGATCGTCCGGCCGGTCGCCCATCCGGGCACACCGCCGAGGCGGCGCTGCCAGACGTGCAGATCGTGCGCAGCGTTGGCGGCCAGCACAGTGCTCATGGCGTCCCACAGCGCCGCATCGGACAGTTCCGTCGGCGCGCTCTCGCTGACGTGGTGCCCGGCCCGCTCGAGTGTCGCCGCACAGTCGACCGCAGCCGCGGCGCACGCCGGGTCGACCTCGGCACCGTTGAACGACGTGGTCCACACCCCGATCCGCATCGCGGCGATCGGCGCGCCCACCTCGGCGGCCAGTGGCCTGGCAAGCGCTGGTGCCGGCCACGGCCCGCCGGCCGGGGTGAGCGCATCGATCATGCCAGCGGTGTCGCGGACCGAGCGGGTGATCACGCCGTCGGTGAACATGCCTGTGGGCGAATCGACGACAGAGACCACGACTCGGCCCTTCGTCGGCTTCAGCCCGACCAGTCCGCATGCGGCCGCAGGGAGGCGGATCGACCCGGCGATGTCGTTGCCGTGCGCAGCTGGCACGATGGCCGCAGCGACTGCCGCTGCCGATCCACCGGAGGACCCCGCCGGCACACGGTCGAGATCCCACGGATTGCGCGTGGGCCCGAAGCCCACCGGTTCGGTGGTGCCGACGATGGCCATCTCGGGGGTGTTGGTCCGCCCGATCGGGATCAGGCCTGCTGCGCGAAAGCGAAGCGCGAGCGGGCTGTCGGTGGTGGGTGTGAAGCCGATGTCGCGCAGTGGGCGCAGCCCTTGACGGTACGCCTCGCCGGCTTCACGGCACTGGTAGTCCTTGAACGCGAACGGCACACCGGCGAAAGGCTGCTCGACCGTTGTGGCCCCGCCGCTCAGCTCGTCGCCGCTCAGCCCGTCGCCGCTCAGCCCGGCACCGATCCGCTCGGCATCCGCGAGAGCCCGGTCGAACTGCGTGTGGACGAATGCGTTGAGCACCGGGTTCAACCGTTCGGCTCGAGTGATCGCCTCGGCCACCAGCTCCCGAGGGTGTACCTGCCGGGTGCGCACCAGTGCGGCCAGGCCGGTGGCATCGTGGTCGTCGAGGAGCCCGCTCAATGCGTGACCCGCCCGCCGTTCACCAGCATCGTCTGCCCGCTGACGAAGGCGGCGTCGTCGCTGAGCAGGTAGCAGATGGTGCCGAGCAGATCCTTGGGTTCCATCACCCTGCCGAGCGGCGTGCGGCTCGGGTCGTACGTACCGAGCACGTCGGATCCGGGTGTCGGGGTGAAGCCCGGGGCGAGGCAGTTGACGCGAATGTTCGCAGGCCCGTACTCGTTGGCGAGCGCGCGGGTGAGTGACACGACGGCACCCTTGGAGGCGACGTAGTGGGCGAAGCCGTGTGAGCCGGTGAACGCGGTTTCGGATGCGACGTTGACGATCGATCCGCCGCGCTCGGCCATGGATCTGGCAGCGGCGCGGGCGCACAGGAACGTGCCGATCACGTTGACGTCGAGCATCGTGCGGAACTCGGCGACGGTGATGTCGGTAGACGCTTTGCGAGCCACGAGCAGCGCGGCGTTGTTGACGAGCCCATCAATGGCTCCGGCCGCCGCGAACAACGCGTTGACCTGGTCCTCGTTGCTGATGTCGCAGCGCAAGTCGGCTCCGTCCGACACATCCGCGGTGATCACCTTGGCACCGCGCCATCGCAGTTCCGAGGCGAGCAGGGCACCGATGCCACGGGCGCCGCCGGTGACCACGATGCGCTTGCCGGCGAACGTTTGGGCACCCGCCCTGGTGGCGGTCACCCAGCTGCGCTCTCGGTGAGCGACACCCCGGCATCGCACACGCATGCCGCGATGAGTGCGAACGCCGG
>JANOKQ010000544.1:0-3121 GCA_031419375.1 Acidimicrobiaceae bacterium | reverse complement strand
GGTAGCACGAGCGTTGCGCGTGTCGATTTCGAATGGCGCGAGGCCCTCGTCGTGGTCGAGGTGGCCGGCCACCGCTACCACACCACCAGGGCACAGCTGCAGCGCGATCACCAGCGCCACACCGAGCTCACGGCGATGGGGTACCGGGTGCTGACATTCACCTACGACGATCTCGCAGATCGGCCGGCGTGGGTTGTCCAACAGCTCCGCGCCGTGCTCGCCCTCAACGCCGCCTGAACTCGTTCTGGCCACGTGCTCCCGGCGCTGAGCCGGATTCACGTGACCAGAACGGATGTGAGCGTCCGGCGGCGGCGGATTTCAGCGGCTATGGCGGGTACCACCTTGTGGAGGTCACCGATCACTGCGTAGTCGGCCTTGGTGACCATGTTGGCATCGGGGTCGATGTTGATCGCGAGGATCTTCTTCGAGGCCATGGCCCCGACCCAGTGCTGGATCGCGCCGGAAATACCGCAGGCGAAGTACAGGTCGGGGGCGATCCGGGTGCCGGTCTGGCCGACCTGGTCGGTGTGGTTGCGCCACCCGTTGTTGGTGACCGCACGCGAGCAGCCGACGACGCCGCCGAGCAGTGCCGCCAGGTCTTCGAGCGGGGCGAACGCTTCCGGCGAACCGACGCCGCGGCCGCCGCCAACCACCACGGGTGCCGTGCCGAGGGTGACGCCGGCAGCGCGCTCGACCCGGTCGACGACCATCGATCGGGCCAGCGATGCGTCGAGCTCGGGGACGAACTCGGCGATGGCCGCCTCGACCGGCGATGGTGATCCCTCGAACGCATGGTGGGCGACCGTGAGCAACGGCGTCGCTGCGGTGAGCTCGCATCGTTCGAGCAGCGATCCGCCCCAACGGACCCGGATCAGCTTCCATGGGCCACCATCAGCCGCAGGTTCGATCGCGGTGCAGTTGGCAACCATCGGCTGATCGAGGATCGCCGCAACGTGGGCAATCACCTCGTTGCCGCGGTCGGTGCCGGTAGCGATGACCGCAGCGGGCGCGAGCAGCGTGACCAGTTGGGCGACGGCCTCACCCCACGCTTCGGGGCCGTAATCGGTGAGCAGGTCGTGGTGCACCTGATGCACCGTCGATGCGCCATGGGCGGCCAGCTGATCGACCAGCGAGTCGGCAGCAGCGCCGATGGTGACGGCGTGCACCGCGCCGAGCGGGCGCGCCGCGGTCAGCGCCTCCAATGACGCGGGCGACAGCGCGCCGCGGTCGTGCTCGACAACGACGACAACGTTCATTTCAAGATCCCCAGCTCTTCCAACAGGTCGACAACGGCGACCGCCGCGTCGGGGCCGGTCCCGAGGATCACCGTCGCCGAGGCCTGCTCGGTCGGCTGCCACAGCGTGACCATCTGCTGGCCACCGGCCACAGCGGTCGGCGGCACCTGCGCGACAGCCACCTTCTTCGAGGCGAGGCGGCCCTTCAGCGTGGGGTAGCGGGGCAGGTTGATGCCCTCCTTCACACCGAGCACCACCGGCAGCGGTAGCTCGTACACCTCCATCCCTGACTCCGCATCGCGGCGGGCGCGCAGCGAGGTGCCATCGGGGGCGATGTCGATCCCCTTGATCCCGTTGACGATGGGCCGGCCAAGCGCTCTGGCAACACGGACGCCCACCTGGAACCCGCCGGAGTCGGCGGATTCATTGCCGAACAGGATCACGTCGAACGCACCATCGGCGGCTTCGATCGCGGCGATTGCCGCGCCAATCGCGCTGGCGGTGCGCTGCGGGTCCCAGTCGGGGCCGTCGATCGGCAACAGCACCGCTTCGGCTACACCGAGGCTGGCCGCATAGCGAAGCTGCTCGTCGGCTTCGGCTGGGCCGAGGGTGAGCACGGTCGCTGCTCCCCCGTGCTGTTCGATCAGTTGTACCGCGGCCTCGACGGCGCACTCCTCGTGCGGGCTCATCGTGAACCCCAAGAACGCGGTGTCGACGGCTTGGCCATCGGCGGTGATGTTGATCCGGGCCCCGGGGGCCGGGACTCGCTTGACGCAGACCAGGACCCGCATCAGCTCTTCATCCGCTTGTCATCGGGATCGAACAGGGGCTGGCTGCCGGCCCGGGCGACCGTGACCGGGAAGCATTCGTTCATGTACATCACCTGCAACTTGGTGCCCTCCACCGCATGCTCGGGCGGCAGGTAGGCGAGCAACAGGTAGGTGCCGAGCGACGGAGCGGCGCCGGCGGTGGTGACGCGTGAGACACGGCCCTTGGCGTCGAGGATCCGCTCGCCTTCAAGGGTGAGGATCGGCTCGTTGCCACCGGTCGGATACCGCTTGATGCCCGCCGCGTCGGTGTGGGAATCCATCGACAGCGTGCACATCACCGCGGCCGCAGGCTCGGCACGAGCAGCAAGATAGGCGGCCTTGCCGATGAAATCAGCGGCTTTCACCTTCGGGCGGGCAAGCCCGGCCTCGACCGGGTTGTACTCACTCTCCAGTTCGGCGGCCATCAGGCGGTAGCCCTTCTCGATGCGACCGGTCACCGCGTACACGCCGATGCCGACAGCCACGATGCCGAACTCCTCGCCGGCGGCGGCAACGGTGTCCCACAAACGCAGCCCGTGCTCCATGTTGGTGTAGATCTCCCAGCCGTTCTCGCCGACGTAGCTGATCCGGAACATGATGCACGGCACCCCGTCGATGAGCACCTCGCGCACGGCGCCGTACGGGAAACCGGCCTGCGACACGTCGTAGGGCTTGGATTGATCGGTGACGATCTTGGCCATCGTCGCCTCCGCGTTGGGGCCCCACACCCCGAGGGTGCAGATGCCCTGCGAACGGTCGGTGAAGGTGACCTCACCGGCACCGTTGTCGAAGTCGGCCATGTGCTTGCGGAACCAGTAGTTGTCGCGCCCGCCGTCGAAGGCACCGGTGATGATGCGGTAGTGGTATTCGCCGAGGCGTTGGATGGTGAGGTCGCCACGGAACCCACCGTGGGGTGTGAGCAGCGGCGTGTACACCGAGCGGCCGACGGCAACATCAACGTTGTTGACGCACATGTACTGCAGGTAGTCCATCGCCCGTGGGCCGGCGATGTCGAACTCGTTGAACGCAGTCAGGTCGACCATGCCGACGCTGTCGCGCATCGCCAGGTGCTCGGCG
>JANOKQ010000543.1:0-1845 GCA_031419375.1 Acidimicrobiaceae bacterium | reverse complement strand
CATCGCCTCGGTGATGGCCCGCGACGACGGCTGGCTCGCTGAGCACATGATGATCCTGAAGCTCACGAACCCCGAGGGCGAGTCGAAGTACATCGCCGGCGCGTTCCCGTCAGCGTGCGGCAAGACCAACCTCGCCATGCTCGTTCCCACGATTCCCGGTTGGAAGGCCGAGACCATCGGCGACGACATCTGCTGGATGAAGTTCGGCGACGACGGCCGCCTCTACGCGATCAATCCCGAAGCCGGCTTCTTCGGTGTCGCCCCCGGAACCGGTTACGACACCAACGCAAACGCGATGGAGACCCTGTGGGGCAACTCGATCTACACCAACACCGCGCTCACCGACGACGGTGATGTGTGGTGGGAGGGCATGAGCGCCACTGCGCCCCAGCACGCCACCGACTGGCGCGGCAACGAGTGGACACCGGCCAGCGACACTCCGGCGGCCCATCCCAACGCCCGTTTCACCGCACCGGCGTCGCAGTGCCCGTCGATCGCTCCCGAATGGGAGGATCCGGCTGGCGTCCCGATCTCGGCCATCCTGTTCGGCGGCCGCCGGCGTACCACGGTTCCGTTGGTGACGCAGGCCACGAGCTGGGAACACGGTGTGTTCCTCGGCTCGATCATGGCCAGCGAAACCACCGCCGCCCAGCAGGGTGCGGTCGGCAATCTGCGCTTCGACCCGATGGCGATGCTGCCGTTCTGCGGGTACAACATGGGCGACTACTTCGCCCACTGGCTCACCATCGGCAAGCACACCGAAGCCGAAAAGCTACCCAAGATCTTCTTCGTCAACTGGTTCCGCCGTGACGACGAAGGCCGCTTCATCTGGCCTGGCTACGGCGAGAACAGCCGGGTGCTGAAGTGGGTGTTCGAACGTGTCGCCGGCACTGCCGAGGCGGTCGAGACCCCGATCGGGCTGGTGCCGGGGCCGGGCGCGCTCGATGTGACCGGCCTCGACGTGTCCGCCGACGACATGGCCACGCTGCTCGAAGTGGACGCCGCTGGCTGGAAAGCTGCCGTCCCGCAGATCCGCGCCCACTACGCCCAGTTCGGCGACAAGCTCCCCGCCACCTTGTCCCTCGCTCTCGACGAACTCGACGCCAAGCTCACCACTTCCTGACCGAGTTCGTCCACCGCGGCGAGCCACCGTCAGCGGAGGATGTGGCTGAGCATCATGGCGCGGATGCCGAGGCCCATCACGAACAGGCCACCAAAGCCATACAACAGGTAGATGTTGTGGCGAAGCTGTTGGCGGTAGGAGTAGATGATCGCCACGGCGACGATGGCGACGAAACCGTAGAAGGCATGGAATCTCGGCAGCGCCACACCACTGCGGCGCACCAGCCACACACCGAGGATCACCTGAACGAACACGGTCACCTGCGCAACACCGGTGCACCACCACAGCGCACGGCGGCGCAACACGGTGAAGCGGTGGGCGGCCAGCGCCCACACCCCCACGACCGCGTTGGACAGGATCGGCACCCACGAGAAATCCTGGTGCACATCGCGCAGTATCACGAGGCCCTGCGTTCAATCGGCGCAGGCCGTGCCACCGACGATGGCGCGGACCAGATCCGTATCGGCGGTTCCGCTGAGGAAGCCGGTCACGCCGTCGGGGACAGCGAACTCTGCCCCGGCCGAGGTGTCGTCCTGATACAACTCGACGTTGGGGTAGGTGAAGCGCAGTTCGCCGACGCTCGAGCCGACGCCGATGCCTTCCGGCGTCCGCATCCCCGCAGGCTGCACCCTCGACCCGAGCGGAGGCCCGATCACGTAGCTGAAGAAGTGTCGGCGCCCTGGCTGAACCGGCGTGTCATCGCTGAACAACATCGTGAGATC
>JANOKQ010000542.1:0-4630 GCA_031419375.1 Acidimicrobiaceae bacterium | reverse complement strand
CGGACCACAGGTCGTCCACGTCTTCGATGCCGACGCTCATCCGCAGCAGCCCTGGCGGTACGTGGGCGTCGCCCGCGTACCTTTGGCGACGCTCGATCGTGGTGTCCACACCGCCGAGGCTGGTGGCCGCGACGATGATCTGCACCCGCCGCGCACACGGCGTCGGCCGCCGGCGCGCCGCCGCGCACGATAAACGACACCATCGCCCCTCACCGGGGTAGCGCACGTCCATGACCGCCGGGTGGGCACGCAACCGTTCCACCAGTTCGTGCGCGCTGCGGTGCGACGCCTCCAAACGGAGCGGCAGCGTGCGTAGCCCGCGCTGATCGAGGAACGCCTCAAGTGCGCCGGGCGTGGCGCCCTGGAACGTGCGGGCGAGGACGAGGCGTCGAACACCGCGTCATCGGCGGTGGTGCACAGGCCCATCAGCAGATCGCTGTGCCCACCGATGAACTTCGTCCCGCTGTGCAGGGCGATCGCCGCGCCATGCTCCTATCGTGCGGGATCTCCGCGACCGGCCGAACACTGCATCAAACCCTGTACCACATTTCGTGATACGGTAGATGTATGTCTTCTGCAATTTCTGTGCGGCTTGATGACGATGCGGAGCGGGCCCTACGAGTACTGAACGCATGTGGGATGTCGACTTCTGAAGCGATCCGGTCATCGCTGATCGAGTCGGCCCGTCGGGTTCGTCGCAGCGTTGCGTTGGCGAAAGAAGCAGCGGCGTTGGAGGACGACGAGGTGGATCGTGCGGAGATGCTCGCGGTCGCGGCGCTGATGGAGTCGTTGCGTGCAACGAGGTGAGGTGTTCCGGTTCAAGATCCCGAAGGGTCTGGGCCATGAGCAGCATGGGGTTCGCTTCGGGGTCGTGGTCCAGGCCGACGAGTTCCTGCCCCGGTCGGTCGTGATCGTTGCGCCGACGTCACGAAGCGCTCGTCAGGCGTCATTTCGTCCGCACGTCGAGGTGGAGGGTGAGACCACGCTGGTCCTGATCGAGCAGCTCGGCGCGGTCGATGTGCAACAACTCGGTAAGCGGGCCGGTCGGCTCAGTCTCGAGGAGATGTGGAGTGTCGACGAAGCACTCGCTACGTACCTTGGCTTGGGTCAACGATGAGTGTTCCCGGACGTTCGCTCGCGTTGCCTTCGGGCACGGTGACGTTTCTGTTCACCGATGTTGAGGGTTGGCCGACAACGAGCGGCATTGGCTCAGGACCTGGTTGAAGTCCTCGACGTGCACTCGCTCGTCGCCTTCGCCTCTGTCGAATCGACGGACGATGAATGCGGTAATCTGCTCCCAGAAGGCGAGCTGCCGGCCCGAGCTGCACGACGTGCTCGATCTGCGGGTCCTGCTCGTCGCGCCGGACGAGGTGCGCCGCCACCGACTCCCGGCGCGCGAGGGCGAGGGGTTCCAGGCCAGTTGTGACGCCCGCTGGTCCGCAGCCGAGGTCCACTACTTCGGCACCGTGATGCCCGTCCCGGTTCGACCTCGTCCTGACATCGGGGTGATCGTCGACCCAGCCGTCCGGCCCGTCCGGCCCGTCGGGGACGTCGGGGACGAAACCAGCGTCCTACAATTCGCAGTCATGCCCGGTGATGCGCACGACACGATCAAGCGGTTCTGGGAGATCCAGGACGGAGGTGACTACTCGCAGCTCGCGTCGCTCTTCGCCGACGACGCTGTCCTCGTGGACCCGGTCTTCGGGACCTTCACGGGCGGTGAGGCGATCGCCGGGTTCATGCAGCGGATGAACGTGGAGATGGCCGAGCGCGGTGCGAGCTTCCGCCTCGTCGAGCTGGCCGGCGACGACTCCACCGCCTGGGCGCAATGGGAGGCGACGACGTCGGCCGGGCCTCGCACCGGTGTCGGCGTCTACCGAGTCCGTGACGGCAAGCTCACCTACTACCGCGACTACATGAACGCCGGCTGATCCGTGCTGCGGGCCCGCCCCCGACCGCTTGGTACGGTCCGCAGCCAGAGCTCGTCGCCGGTTGACAGCGGTGGTGACCGGCACGGCGTGGAGACGTCGAGCCCTCAGCCCGGCTTCGGCTCCAGGCCGGCGTCACGGTCGGTTCGAGTTCTTTGCGCTTGAGGTCGTCGAACCGGCGCACGTTCCGCCACCTCGAGTCCGGCCTCGGCGATGCTCTCGTCGAGCCATGGCATTGGGCGGCAGCGGCACCGTAAGCAGTCCCTGCTGCCGCGTCGATCATGACGATCGAACAGTTGCAAGCGGAGCACGTCCACGAGGGCACACGGCGCGTACTCCGCGATGTCCCAAACGTCCCACGATGACGACCTGAGTCAACCTTCGCCACATCCCACACGCCGGACACAGACCGCCCCAGAACGCCGGCAATCGGAGTAAGAGCATCATCCTGACCTCGTCTCGCGATGAATCAGATGGGAGTGGTTGCACCTCCCCAGTCGCGACGAAGCCCTTCGATCCGTAGAGGCGCTCGGCCGGTGTGTTTCCACTCGCCACCCACAGCGAGATGCTCGTCGCGTTCGTCTCGATGGCCCACGCTGTCGCTGCCTCGACAAGCAGTACTCCAACGCCTCGACCACGGACATGCGGCGCGACCCACATCGAGACCAGCTCGACGATCGGAGATGACGGCTCCTCGCGGTATCCGCCGACCAGGCCAACGAGGTCATCGTCGAGCTGTGCGAAGAAGGTCGCTCGGCCGCTCCCCCGCGAGCCAGCGACTGATCGCTGGACCCACTCAGCGTCCGGCCGGTTCGCCTCTGACCGATACGTCGAGCCGAACGCCGACGGAGCTTCCTCGAGGGCAGCGAGCCGAACTTGCTTCAGGCGGGCGGCATCAAGGGTCGTAATGCGGCGGACTTCCACTCCGACAGCGTCGTCTGAAGCAGAGCGATGGCGCAACTGGGTTACGACGGACTGCCCCCGAACGCCGGTTCCGCAGGCAGCGTTATGCGCTCTCCGGAGGCGGCGAGCCAGGCAGCGCCGAGCGGCAGTCACGCGCGGGCAAGCGATGCCACCAGTGGTTTCCGATAACGGATGTCGGTCACGGTCACACCGAGAATCTCCTCGGTGGAGACACCTCCATCCGCGACCCAACCTTCGGACTCATAGAGCGCTCGCGCTCGCAGGTTCTCGGGGACGACCCAGAGCACTGCCTCCTTATCGCCCATGGCAATGAGCGTGTCCGTCACGCGACGCAACAAGACGCGCCCGATGCCCTGTCCCCAATGATCGGGGTCGAGGTTCATTGCATACAGCTCTCCGCATGAAGGCGGCGACGTGGGTGATTGCTCTGCACCGAAAACGGCGAACCCGACGACCTCATCTGTCACGACAGCGACCAGAAGCGGGGGCAGGTCGGAGCGAGAGATGCGGCCGCGCCACATCTCGACTCGATCCTCCGCCTGGAGGCCGTCGAGATAGTCGTCCGGCATTACCCCTCGGTACGCGCTCTGCCACGCTCGAACATGAAGCGGACCCATCGCGCAATCGATGCCGGCGCGATTGCGGCTGACGCATGGCCGCAGCGGTCGAAGACGCGGGCGCGACGAAAGGTCGCCCGAACCAAGCGCAGCGTCGACGTCCGTACGCTGCCCGGCCCGGCCGCTATGGCCGAGGCGATCGACGCGATCGTCACACAACTGCCCGGCAGCAAGAACTACCGAGTGATGACCGCGGTCGCCTACTACGCCGGGCTGCGGCCGTCCGAGGTCGTAATGCTTCGCGTCCGATCGACCGAGCTACCGGCCGAAGGATGGGGACGACTCGACGTCACCGAAGCCGACATCTCCTTCGACGAACCAGGCGAACCCAAGACCGGTCCACGCAGCGTGCCAATCCCACCGGTGCTCGTCACGATGCTGCGCAAATGGGTCGACGAGAACAACCTCACATCACCGGAACGTCTGCTCTTTCGGACCCGCAATGACACCATGCCGAGCGGATCGAACTGGGCGTGAGCCTGGCACCGCGCGCTTGAATCAGTCGGCCAGCGACCCATGAGGATCTATGACTGCCGACACGCCGCGGCCACAACGTGGCTCCGCGCCGGCATGCCCCTCGCCGAGACCGCTCGACGACTCGGGCACAGCGTCGAGACGCTCGTTTCCACATACGTCGGCGCACTCGACGACGAAGAACACGTCGCCAACCAGCGTGTGGACTCGATCCTCGGATAGGCGACCCCGACATGCTCAACGGATGCACGGAGCAGGGCGAGATTCAAACCCACTACGCGCCCAAACTAGCGAAATTCGCTATCATGAGCGCATGATAGGAATAGTCGGGACAATCGACACGAATAGATCGACAGTTCCGCGGGATCTGCCCGACTGGATGATCTCGCAAGGCAGGCACTGGATCACGACGGACGGGATCGCCACGGCTCTCGCAATCCCGGTGGAACAAGTTCCATCCATCGTCGCTCGGCTTCGACGAGCCGGCCGGATGTTCTCCCCCGTCCGTGGCGGGTACGTTCCGATTCCCGCCGAGTACCGCTCGTGGCGGGCCGTACCGGCGAGCCATTTCATCGATCCGATGATGCGATATCTCGACCACGAGTATTACGTCGGATATCTGTCTGCTGCCGAGGTCCACGGCGCAGCGCACCAACGGCCGCAGGTCTTCCAAGTGATCACCGACGC
>JANOKQ010000541.1:0-3632 GCA_031419375.1 Acidimicrobiaceae bacterium | reverse complement strand
GGCACACGTCGCCGAAGACCGCTCGCTCTTCTACGACCTCACCGTCGACGAGAACATTCGGCTCGGGCTCACTGGCGACAGGGCGTCGCGTCGGACGGCGCACGAGCGGGCGATGGAGTTGCTCCCGGTGCTCAAGCCACTGGGTAGCCGCCTCGCCGGGCTGCTGTCGGGCGGCGAGCAGCAGATGCTCGCCCTCGCCCGCGCGCTGGTCTCCGAACCCAAGTGCCTGCTCGTCGACGAGATGAGCCTGGGGCTCGCGCCGATCATCGTCGAGCGCCTCCTGCCGATCGTCCGCAACATCGCCAACGACACCGGGTGCGGGGTTCTCCTCGTCGAGCAGCACGTCCACATGGCGCTCGAGGTAGCCGACCGGGGCTACGTCCTCAACCACGGCGAGGTGCGGATGCAGGGATCGGCCGCCGAGCTGTCAGCCAACCGCGCCCTGCTCGAGGCGAGCTACCTCGGCGAGGCAGCGCTCGATTAAGCCGGTGTCGCCCGGGCGACCTTTGGCGACGGCGGCGCACTGAACAATGACTGCCTGGCTGTTCTACGCATTGCTCGGTATTGGAACTGGCGCGATGTATGCGGCGTTCTCACTCAGCCTGATCGTCACCTACCGCGGCAGCGGCGTCGTCAACTTCGCGATCGGGTCCATGGCGATGTTCCCAGCGATGACGTTCGCCGAGTTGCGCGCCACGGGAGATCTCGTGCTACCCGTCGTCGTCGCGCCGCACCGCGTCGGACTCGGCGGCCCGCTCGGCACCATGCCAGCAGCGGCAACAGCCGTTGCGGTCGGGCTGGTTCTTGCGGCCGCGATCTACGCCCTCGTGATCCGCCCACTCCGAACGGCGCCGCCCGTGACGAGGCTAGTTGCGACCGTCGGGCTCGCGCTGACGCTTCAGGCGATCGCGGTCAAGAACTTTGGGAACACCACACTGCGCGTCGATGGCATCTTGCCCGACGACGTCGTCAATCTGCTCGGTCGTGCGTACCCGATCGACCGGGTGTGGCTGCTCGTGACGGCCTGTGTGTTGGCATTCACGGTGCAGGTGACGTATCGCCGAACTCGCTTTGGGCTCGCCACTCGCGGTGCATTCCTCAACGAAAAAGGCGCGATCCTGCTGGGGCTCGAACCGGCACGGATCGGCTTGTACAACTGGATGGTCGCGTCAGCGCTGGCGTCGATCGTCGGCATCGTCGGATCATCGCTAGGAGGCGTCAGCCCGTTCAGTTTCAGCCTGTTCGTCATCCCAGCACTTGGTGCTGCGCTCGCCGCCCAACTGCGCAGCGTCCCAGTCGCGGTGGTGACAGCCGTCGGGATCGGCTGTTTCGAGTCGCTCGCCGTTCACATCGTTGCGCAGCGCCAGGTCCCCAAGTTCTTTCTTGGCGGGATCAGCTCCCTGGTGCCATTCGTCGCGATCATCGGTGCGCTTTTCCTGGTTGGCACGTCACTGCCGACCCGGTCTGCGTTGGCCGAACGTGCCCAGGTCGTGGTCGAGATCGGCCGGCCACGGTGGATCGTCTGGTTCGTCACCATCGGTGCCGCGGCCATGGCGCTCAGTTCAGCGGACGCGACGGTCCGCTTCGCCATGCTGCAGACGACCTTCATCGCCACGCTGCTGTTGTCGGTGGTCGTGCTCACGGGCTTTGTTGGTCAGGTCTCACTGGCGCAGCTGTCGTTTGCCGGCTTCAGCGCCTTCATGCTGTCGCGGTTCGACGATGCGCTCCCGTTCCCGCTCGGCCCACTGGCAGCTGTCATCGCGACCACTGCGGTCGGCACGATCGCCAGCATTCCGGCACTGCGCGTACGTGGCGTCCAGTTCGCAATCGTCACCTTCTCGGTCGCGGTCGTGTTCGACGACGTGCTCTTTCGCAGCCCGACCTTCGTTGGTCGCGGCGGGATGGCCGAGATTCGCAGACCTCGACTGTTCGGCATCGACCTCGGAATTACCGGCAGCGGTGAGTTCCCGCAGCAGCGATTCGGGTACGTGGTCCTGGCTCTCGCCGTGGTGAGTGCTGGCCTTGTGGTCGGCATACGGCGCGGGCCGTTGGGCCGGCGCTTCCTCGCCGTCCGTGCCAACGAGCGTTCGGCCGCGGCGGCTGGCATTAACGTGGCGCGCACCAAGGTGCTCGGCGCAGCGATCGCGTCGTTCATCGCCGGCATCGCCGGGGTGATGTTCGCGTATAAGGCAACCACGTTCAACGGCGGCGGCTTGGAGGCGCAGGATGGTTTGGAGCTGGTCGCGCTCGGCTATCTCGGCGGCATCGGTTCGATCACCGGCGCGCTGATCGGTGGCGTGCTGGCGCCGTCGGGGATCTTCGTCGTTGCCATCCTGGGCGGTGGTTCGTCGATCAATCAGTTCCTGCTGACCGGCCTCGGTCTGGTCCTCGTCGCCGTCAGGTTCCCCGCCGGCATCGCAGGGATCGCCGGGGCCTGGCGCACGTCTCGCCGCTCGATCGTGCTCGATGACGACGCCGCCTCGATAGACCAGCGGGCTGGCTACCTTGATGGCGACCCTGATGGCGACGGTCGAGCGACCATCGAGATCGAGATCGACGATCACCGGTGGCGTCGCCCCTGATCGTCGCCCCTGATCGTCGCCGCACCGCGAGCTGCAGACAGGCCCTCCGCAATGTCAACGAACACGAAGGCGGCGCGCCATGCGGCCGAGCTCGATCGGATTGGTGCCCTACTCCATGTCTCGCCTGGATCGCGCTGGCTGAAAGGTGCCGACGTGGTGACATCTGAGCCGGACGCAGACTTCGTAGCCGACATTGCTGACGCGGTCGGCGATGAATCGACAGACGAGATGTTCGATCCATGGAGCAGACAATCCCCGAATCGGTACCGTCAGAGCGATACACGTGCCTTGCGGACAGCGACCGGGATCGCGCTCGACACGACCATCCCGGTGACCGGATCGTGACCGACATCGGTCGACACGAGCCGACTCGTCGGCGCCCCGATGTCTCGCACCTTCTCGTCGGTGAGCGACCGGCCTCCCCATGAATGTGCCATCGAGACGACGCCGCGCTTCACGTCCGGCGCCGCGCTCACGACGCCGAGCAACGAGGCCTGGAGCGATGTGATCTCGACGATGTCACCCGACTGCAGGCCGAGTTCGTCCAGGTCGTCGGGATGCATGTACGCCGGGTTGGTTGTTCCCTTGCGAGCCAATCCCGGCAGCTCGGTGCCCGTCGAGTTGAGCACGTGCTTCAACCGTCGGCTGACGAGCCGGAAGGGAAGCTCGCTCACGTCTCGGCCGGCAAAGGTGGACGGCGACTCGGCCAATACTTGACCGAGCTCGGCCATGAAATCGTCGGGGGTTGGCGCGAACCGGGCGGTCGCACCGTCGTCAGCGGGCTGCACGACCAACCGTTGGTCGGGATGCACGACGCGGCGGTTGGCGCGCACCTCATCGAGGGGCATCCGTGAACCGTGATAGGCCCGGTCGATGATCTCATCGGTGGTCGGGCGGGTCGTCATGTCCGGTGACCCGCCGGGGAATGGCAGTGTGCTGCCAAGCCGCGACGCCAACTCCCAGAACACCTCCCACTCGTTGAGAACGTCGCCGTCTCGATCGACCACGGGATCGGTGTAGTTGGTGTACGGCGCCCTGAACCAGCGGTCC
>JANOKQ010000540.1:0-2033 GCA_031419375.1 Acidimicrobiaceae bacterium | reverse complement strand
GAGACTTGTGACATGGGGTCTCCTTCACATCCGAAACTGGGACGGGCAGACCAAGCAGCCCGAAACGGGAAGCGAACGCTTCAACAGCGGCAGGATGAGACCCTGCGAGAGCAGCGCCCACCGATAGGCGGCCACCGGGTCGACTCGAAGCTGACCAGGAGTTGGATACTACGGCCGGATGCGGCAACGACAACCGTCAAACGCTCCCGACACCAGCAATGGCCCCCGACCAACCCAACCACCCGAAGCCACCATTCACGCACCTAACTGAACGGTATTGGCGCGGAAGATCATCGTTCTCCCAGACCGCCCGGTCCCGCAGCCACAGTTCTGGGACCTCGCCGCCGACGCGAACGGCGACACCGTCGGCACCTTCGCCGGAGATGGTCGAGGAGATCGTCGCGCACGCATGCGGACCGGACTCACTCGTCGACCGGCGCTCGAACGAGAACCCTCTTCGTGCTCACACATTGCACACGTTCACACGGCAAGCTTCAACCCATGTCGACGGCGGGTGCACGCAGAACAAGGCTCGGACTGGCAATTCTCGCAGTCACCCTTTCGGCCGGGTGTTCCGCGAACAGTTCGTCGCCGGACACGACCTTGACGGGGTCTGGCTCTGCTTCGAGCCCGCCACTTGCTCAGCCAATCGATACGACGGTTGCGGCGTCGTCCCACGCGACTGCGGTTCCTGTGACGAGCACGACCCAACCCGAACCGGACCCGGCCAGCTGCGTGCCCGCAGATCTCCCGACCACCGTCGCCTACGAGACGATCCCAGGAGTCGACACGAACCTGACGAGCGTCGACGTCTACCCGCCTGCGTCATTGGGGTGCGACGCCCCGGTCGTGATGTGGGTGCACGGTGGCGGTTATCAGATCGGTGACAAAGGCAACCAGATACGCAACAAGGTGAAGCTGTTCAACGACGCCGGTTGGATTCTGGTCAGCGTGAACTACCGCCTCACCGTCCCGGGGCAGGTCGCCTCGGCGGTATTTCCCGACCACTACAACGACGTCGCCTCCGCGGTCGCCTGGGTCCACGACCACATCGCCTTGTACGGTGGCGACGGCACGAGAATCGCACTGCTCGGCCACTCAGCCGGCGCCGACATCGTCGCCAACGTCGTCACCAACCCGACCTACCTCCAAGCGGTCGGACTCGACCTCTCCGCGATCCGTTGCGCCGGCCCGCTCGACACCGAAGGGTTCGACAAGACTGCCGGCAACGCCACCGACCCCGACGGCGAGCAAAAGCAGTGGAAGTCCGCACTCGGCAACAACCCCGACTACATCACGGCCACGTCAGCGACCTCGCTGGTGAAGCCCGGCATTGGCATCCCTCAGATGATCGGAGTCGTGCGCGGCACTCCACAGCGTCAGCAGATCGAGACTGCGTTCCTCACCACCGTCGCGACGAACGGGATCGAGGCGACCACCATCGACGCCCGCGCGCTCACTCACGCCGAGGTCAACGCCAACATCGGGGCACCGGGCGACACCGTCATGACGGCACCGCTCATGATGTTCCTCACCAACTGCTTCACAGAGGATCTCAGCCAACCAGCAGGGTGACCCGTATAACCGGCAATGCCTTGTCGTCCGATGATTTCACCTGTTGGGTGAAGGTGCGAAATGTACGATTCAAGTTCGAGGATGGCAACCTTCGACGCCTCTACGAGGAGCCGGATTTTGTGCTGCCCCCGGCTCGGTCCTGACCTCATCAAGGCATACCGGTAGAAGGTCGGCTTCCTCGCTTCAGCGGATTCCGAAATCGATCTCCGCTACTACAGGGCACTCCATCTCGCGAAGCTCTCTGGCGGTCGTCCTGGACAGCATTCGATACGGCTCAACAAGCATTGGCGGCTCATCCTGCGCATCGAGTCCGACGCTCAGGGGCGCCTGCTGATCATCATCGAAATCGTTGACTACCACTGAACGGAGGTTCGAACCATGACCATGACCGACACACCTGCCGAGGTATTCGGCCCCGGCGAGTACCTGCGCGAAGAGCTCGACGAGCGCGGCTGGAC
>JANOKQ010000539.1:0-6369 GCA_031419375.1 Acidimicrobiaceae bacterium | reverse complement strand
CGCGCTGCATCACCTCAGCGAGCGATGTCGTCGGCAGCGGTGCATCCTGAATCGCAGCCAGCACTCGACCCCGCGCCTGCCGATCGCTCCCTTCGAATCGAGCCTGTGCTGTGCTAACACGAGCCGAACCAACCGCCGGATCAACGCCATCGGCACAGGCGCCCGACGCTGCATGCCAGGCACACATCGTGGCGACCGGACACTCGTGGCAGCGCGTCGCCGCCGGGCGGCACCGCGTCGCCCCCAGATCCATGATCGCCTGGTTCCACAACCATCCGTCACCGACCGGCGCCGTCGCATCCGCAACCGCCTGGACCTCGGTGGCCGTGAGGCGACGACCGACCACCCGGGCGTAGACGCGAGCGATGTTGGTGTCGACGACGGCCACGTCGGCTTCACCGGCGAAGGCGAGGACCGCTCGTGCCGTGTACGGCCCGACACCCGGCAGCAGCAGCAACTCGGCGAGGGTGTCGGGGAACGATCCGGCCGCCGCCACCTGCGCAGCGAGCAGGTGCAGGTTGCGCGCTCGGCGCGGGTAGCCGAGCCCGTGCCACAGGCGCAACACGTCACCGAGCGATGAGGCAGCGCATGCCGCTGGCGTCGGGAACCGGTCGAGGAAGGCTAAATACTTCGGGATCACTCGTGCCGCCTGGGTTTGCTGCAACATGATCTCGCTGACCACGATCGCCCAAGGGTCGCGGGTTCGCCGCCACGGGAGATCGCGCAGCTGCGGTCCTGCCCATTCGATCACCGCCGCAGCGAACGCGTCCGGCACCCGGGCCACACGCCGATTCAGGCCCCGATTCACGCCCCGGTCACTGCCAGGCTGTGTCGCCATCGTACGGGCGCTCGCGGCCGGGGGCCGAGCTGCGCTTCCAGACCATCACCCGGCGGCGGAAGTAGCACACTTCCTTGCCGTCTTGGTTGAAGCCCTTGGTTTCCACGGTCACCACACCACGGTCGATCTTGGTCTTGCTTTCTTGCACGTCGAGCACCCGTGTCTCGGCATGAATGGTGTCGCCGTGAAAGGTGGGGGACCTGTGCTGCAACGTTTCGACTTCGAGGTTGGCGATCGCCGCGCCGCTCACATCGGGCACGCTCATGCCCAACACCAGCGAGTACACGAGGTTGCCGACCACCACATTGCGGCCCTGCACGCTCGACTCGGCGAACCAGTCGTTGGTGTGCAGGGGATGGTGGTTCATCGTGATCATGCAGAACAGGTGGTTGTCGGCTTCGGTGATGGTCTTGCCTGGCCAGTGGCGGAACACGTCGCCGACAACGAAATCTTCGAGGTGACGACCGAACGGTCGCTCATGGGTGGTCATGAGACCCGACGCTAGCGGTCCTCGTGCGACCGCACCCGAGCCGAATCGTTCGGCGGCTCGGCTGGAGGAGCAGGCTTCGGGTACCGGGGCCGCTGACCGAATCTGACCGCAAAGTCGAGTGCCCGCTCCGGGTTGTGCGCTTCATCGGCGGCGAGGTCACGCAGGCGCAGCAGACGATCCCGACGGTGGATGCTCCACGGCCCGACGCGCAACGTCGCGTACAGCAACCCGCCGAGCACGATCGGGAAGAAAAGTTGAGCGAGGCGCCAGGCACCCACGCCGAGCACCGCGTTGGCCCGGCTGAGGCCGAACCCGACGAGCGCAGACGTCAGCGACAGTTCGATCACGCCGAGCCCGCCGGGGGTGAGCGGGATCACCGCCAACACGTTGGCGAGACCGAAGGCGACCAACAGCGCGTCAATCTGGGTTGACACGCCGAAGGCGCGCAGGAACACCCACAGCGCCATCGCATCGAGCAACCAGTTGGCCGCCGCCCAGCCGATCACCCGCAACAGCAACTGCCGATCCGACGCAAGCTCTTCGAGGCGGCCGGCGACGTGCTTGACGCCGGCTGCGGTCCGGTTCTCGTCGAAACGCAGCCGTCGGGCGAACCAGCGCAACATCTGCTCGGCACGACCCTGCCCCTCCAACAGACCAAACACCAGCATTGCCGCGAACGCCATGATGATCACTCCGGCGATGGCCGCTGCCGCGTACCCGCCGTTCACACCGCGGATCGGGATCGAGACGACCAACGCAGCCCAGAAGATCACGTTGAGCACTACCGCTGAGCCGAGCCCGGCCGTAGCGAGCGCGAACCCGGCATCTGGCCCGGGGACCCCCGACAACGTCATCAGCCGGTACCCCAGCGCAGAGCCGGCTGCGCTGCCGCCGGGCACGATGCTCGACAGCGCCTTGGTGCTCATCTGAATGCGAAACAACCGCCACGATGACACGAGCCGGCCGGCGTCACCCAGCGCCGCCTTGGTCAGCAACGAGTACGAGTACAGCGCGCCGATCTCGAGGAGAAACCCCACCAGGATCAGCACGGGGTTCACGGACCGCAGCTCGCTGGCAGCCTTGCGTACGCCGGGTACCACGGTGACGATCGCGAGGTACAGCACCGCCACGAATGCCAACAGCTTCAGGGTCAGGCGGGACGAGTGGAACCGACGTGGCCGCGGTGGGCCTCCGGTGTCATCGACCGACACCCTCGGCAGTTCGCCCGTTGCAGGGCCGACCTCTCCGAAATCCACCCCTCCATTGATAGCCGATGGAGGCACCCGCTCGCTGCCACCCCGGCCGCGGATCAACGAGGCGCGTACGCCTTGATCACGTTGGTCAGGGCCTGGATCAGTGTGGATCGCTGCTCGATCGGGCTCTTGCCGAGGTGCACCACGACCAGATCCCGATCGGGGACGACGATGGTGTACTGGCCCTCATACCCGTGACAGCCAAGCGATCCGGGTATGGCCGGCCAGGTCCACCAGTGGCGGCCGTACCCAAAGCCACTGTCATCATCGAACGACACCGGAGCACGGGCATGGTCGCACCAGTCGGCTGGCAGGACCCGTGTGCCCGCAGCCATGCCGTCATCGAGATACAGCTGGCCGAACGTAGCGAAGTCGCGCGCTGTCGCGTACACGTACGACGAGCCGACAAACGTGCCGGCCGGGTCGAACTTCGCCACCGCACTCGCCATCCCGGCAGGGCCGAACAGACGCTCACGAAGGTAGCTCTCCATCATCTCGCGGCCGCCATCTCCGGCATCTCCGGCATCTCCGGCATCTCGGGCATCCCCGGCGCGGGCGACGAGCGCGTCAGTGACGATTCGGGCCACGATGTTGGTGGTTCCACTGGAGTAGTTCCACACGGTGCCGGGTTCGTGGATCAACCCCAGCCCAGCCGCGTAGGCGGCCATGTCGTGCTGGCCCTGCCCGTAGAGCATCTCCAGGCAGTGGCTGACGCTGTCGTCCACGTAGTCCTCGACGAACTCGAGGCCCGAGCGCATCTCTAGCAGTTGCAAGAGTGTGATTGCTTCCTTGTCCGTGCCCTGCCACGCGGGAACCGGGGCAGGCGCATTCACGTCGAGCAGACCGTCACCGACCGCGAGCCCGACCGCCGCATGGGTGATGCTCTTGGCCATGCTCCACGACACCAGCGTGGTGGCCGTGTCGACATCGCTACCGGGGCCGAACACGGTGTCGGGCTCGCGCCCGTAACGCTCGAGCACCACCTCGCCGTGGTGTTGCACCACGAACGCCAGCGACACCCCGTGCTCGGCTCCGCCAACGAACAGCGAATCGGCCTCCTGGCGAGCGATGGCGAGCGAGTCAGTCATGCAGCGTCAGTCGTTCACGACCGCGATGGGGCCGGAGAGGTTGATCGGGACCTGTCCGGTATCACGGTCGATCCACTTGTTCGGGGTCTCTGGTGCAGGGGCCAGCGCGAGGGCCAGGGCCTCGTCGACGGTGTGCGCCCGTTGGGCGAGCATCCGGTGCGAGGTGCGCACGAACCCGGCCTCGACCGCGCCTTCGATCCAGTCGAACAACCCGGTCCAGAACTGGTCGACATCAAGCAGCACCACTGGCTTGCGGACAAGCTTGAGCTGGTTCCAGGTGATCATCTCGATGGTCTCCTCGACGGTCCCGAACCCGCCCGGAAGGGCGATGAAACCATCGGACAACTGCTCGAAGCGAGCCTTGCGCTGGTGCATGTCGGGCACCACCTCGAGCGAGGAAAGACCCCGGTGAGCCACCTCGGCCGAGACGAGTTGATCGGTGATTACGCCGATCACCTCTCCCCCGCCGGCCAAGACGGCGTCGGCGACCACACCCATCAAGCCGACGTGCCCGCCGCCGTACACCAGCCCGATGCCGCGGCGGGCCATCGCCTCGCCAAGCGCTTGAGCCGCATCATGGAACGAAGCCACGGAACCGACGTTGGACCCGCAGTAGACGCAGATGCGCGCCGGGCGGATGAGGGGGCCGAGGGAGGACATCGCCACAGCCTGCCAGCCAATGAGCGCGAAACGCAATGAATCCGTCGAACGGATGAGCGTGCTGCAGCGGCCCTCACTACAGTCACCATCGTGACCGTTCCCGATCTGCACGCCGCCGCCGATGTCATCGATCTCGCTCGACGAGTTGTCGGCACAGCAGTCCGCCACCTCCGTGACAGCGGGGGCCCCGATGCCCACCAGACCCTCGCCTACGACCTGGCCCACGCCGCAGCCCAGGTGGAAACGGCACGAGCGCTGCTCGACTACGGCAGCAAGGGTGACATCGAAGCGCGGATCACCTGTGCCTTCGCCGCCGACATGGTCCACGATCTGATCACCCGGCTGTGCGGCCGTGAGCGCCTGTGGGGCCTTGATCCGGCCCCACTGCGCGAGGCGCATGCATTCCTCGACATCTATCGCGACCCGGAGTTCATCGCCTCACTCGCCGAAACCGCTGGCCCGCGGCACCTCGACGAGGACCTCGAAATGGTCCAGGACACGTTCCGGTCGTTTTCCGACAACGAGATCACACCCCGAGCCGAGCACGTGCACCGAGACAACGGCGACGTCCCCGAAGAGATCATCGCCGGGTTGGCCGAGATGGGCGCGTTCGGCCTCAGCGTGCCGGTCGCCTACGGCGGCTACAGCGAAAGCGGTGCGAGCGAATACCTGGCGATGGTGGTCGCCACCGAGGAGTTGAGCCGCGGTTCGCTCGGTATCGGCGGTTCGCTGATCACCCGCCCGGAGATCCTGACCAGAGCGCTCATCGCCGGCGGGACCGAGGCCCAAAAGCACGAGTGGCTCCCGAAGCTGGCGACCGCCGAGGTGATGGTTGCCGTCGCCGTGACCGAGCCGGATTACGGCAGCGATGTCGCCGGGCTGAAAGTGACCGCGACCGCTGCGGAGGGGCCCGACGGTGCCGCCGGTTATGTGATCAACGGCGTCAAGACCTGGTGCACCTTCGCGGCCCGAGCAGATGTGTTGATGCTACTGGCGCGAACCGACACCGACCGGGCCCAGGCCCACCGTGGTCTCAGCTTGTTCATCGTGCCCAAGCCACGCGGCGACGCTCACGGCTTCCAGTTCACCCAAGGACGCGACAGCCACAACCCAGCCGACGCTGGCACAGGGGGCACGATGGAGGGCCGCCCGATCGACACGATCGGGTACCGGGGGATGCACAGCTACGAGATCGCCCTCGACAACTGGTGGGTCCCGGCAGCCAACCTGATCGGTGAAGCCGGCGGAGTGGGACGCGGCTTCTACTACCAAATGGGCGGCTTCGAGAACGGCCGCCTGCAAACAGCCGCACGAGCCGTCGGGGTGATGCAGGCCGCGTACGAAGCTGCGCTCGACTACGCCCGCAACCGCACGGTGTTTGGCTCAGCGGTGTTCGACTATGAACTGACGCGGGTCAAGCTCGGCCGGATGGCGGTGCTGATCCAGGCTGGGCGCCAGTTCAGCTATTCGGTAGCCATGCTGATGGCCAAGGGCGAAGGTACCGTCGAGGCCAGCATGGTCAAGGCCTACGTGTGTAAGGCTGCGGAATGGGTGGCCCGCGAGGCGTTGCAGATTCACGGTGGGTACGGCTACGCCGAGGAGTACCCGGTGAGTCGGCTCTACGTGGACGCCCGCGTGCTGAGCATCTTCGAAGGCGCCGACGAGACATTGTGCCTGAAGGTGATCGCTCGCCGTCTGTGCGACGCGATCGCGGTCTGATCAGGCCGAGCGGAGAGCGTTGTCGCCAGGTTGATCGGCCGAGACCGATCGCAGACCGTCGTTCCCTGCAACTGCCGCGCCGATCGCAATGACCGGGGCCGCAGACCGTGTGCCCGTCAAGGTCCGCCATGCCTTCGACAGCACCTGCTCGACGGTCGCAATGAGGATCACGAAATCGAGGTTGAGTGACCAGTTGTCGACATAGAACAGGTCGAGCCGCCGGTAGGCCCCGAAGTTGGGATTGTCACGGGCCTCGACCTGCCACAACCCGGTGATCCCGGGGGGCATGTGCAAGCGGTCGAGCAGCCGCTCGTCGAACTG
>JANOKQ010000538.1:0-7012 GCA_031419375.1 Acidimicrobiaceae bacterium | reverse complement strand
GGCCGGCATCGCCGCCAGGCGAGCGCGAAGGTCGATCGCGAGGAACTCGATGAACGCATCGTCGGTGGCCCAACTGTCGATGCCGATCACCTCGATGCTTGCTTGTTCCGCAGCGGCGCGGACGCGGCCGAGGTACTGGCCGATCGAATACGACGAGTTGTGCGGCGCAAGGACGAGGCCGACGATCCGGCGCAGCCCCATGCCGACCACCTCGTCGACGGCGTCCTCGATCGTGGGTGCGGCGTGCTTCAGGCCGATGACCACGCAGAAGCCGCCTGGGTCGATCTGGTCCAATGCAGCTTGAAGGCCGTCACGTTGTGCCTCGGTTCTCGCAGTGAGCGGGGACAAGATGTCGTCGCCGGCGGGAGCGATGGCCTCGTAACGGGCGACGAGCTGGGTGAGCTGTTCGTCGGTGGGTGGGCGGCCACGGCGGATGTCGGTGTAGTAGGGGAGGATCTCATCGCGGGTTCGTGGCGTGCCGTAGGCCATCAAGACGACACCCGTGTGCGGCCGCACGTCATCATCCGACTGGGGGTGACCGGTCATCGTGCCGGTTCGCTGGCGTGGACGAGATCGACCACCGCAGCGAGCACGCCAGGGTCGCCGTCGGGTGGCACGCCGTGGCCGAGGTTGAAGATGTGTCCGGGATGCTCACCGTTGTCGGCGATGATGGCCGTGGCCCCGGCGAGCGCAGTGGTGCTGCCGGCGAGCACGAGCGCAGGGTCGAGATTGCCTTGCACGACGAGCCCGGCTCCCATCCGCCGGCGGGCCGCGGAGATCGGCGTGCGCCAATCGAGCCCGAGCACCGGGGTGCTCGCCCCGTCACCGGTTGCGGCGGCCAACATCGACTCCAGGAGATGGTCGCAGCCGATCCCGAAGTGGATGCCGGGGACGCCCGGATGGCGGCGGGAGAGCTCGGCGAAGACGCCCTTGGAGTAGGGCAGCACCAGCGTGTCGTAGTCGGCGCGGCTCAACGCTCCGGCCCACGAATCGAACAGTTGAAACGCTTGCGCACCGGCGGCGAGCTGGGCGGAGATGAACTCGATGCTGTGCTGCATGAGGCGCTCCATCACCGCACGCCACAGTGCCGGATCGGTGTGCATCATCTGCTTGGTGTGCTGGTACGTGCGGCTCGGACGGCCCTCGATGAGGTAGCTCGCCACCGTGAACGGGGCACCGGCGAACGCCAGCAGTGGCACCTGCGCCGGCAACTCGTCGACGAGGATGCCGACGGTCCGCACCACGTAGTCGATGTCGGCGGGCTCCAGCGGGCGAAGGCGTTCGAGGTCGGCTGCGCTGCGTAGGGGAACCGCGGCAACGGGTCCGGTGCCCGGCGCGACGTCAATCCCGAAGCCCACCGCGTGGGGCGGCACGACGATGTCGCTGTACAACACGGCGGCGTCGACCCCGTACCGGCGAACGGGTTGCAGCGTGAGTTCGGCTGCAACATCGGGCTGCTTGATGGCGTCGAGGATGCTCCCCTCGCCGCGCACACCGCGGTACTCGGGCAAGCTGCGCCCGGCCTGTCGCATGAACCAAACGGGCCGGCGCGACGGCGGCCTGCCGTTGGCCGCTGCGATGAAAGGAGCCTCGGGAAGCATCGCCCAGACCCTAACCGCCGGCACCCCTTCGCGGCCGGCAAACAAACCGCTCAAGTTCGCGCGCCATCGTGCCGATACGCATCCATGGCGGCAACGGCGAATCGGATAGAGCCGGTGCACGAGGCGCGCTGGAGTGGCCGCCCATGGGCCGCTCGGGGCGTACGCGTTGCGGTGCATCTGGTGCCGTTCGTCGTGTCGATCGGTGCCGCGTATGCGTTGTCGAAGTCGTTGCCGATGGCGAATTCCGGCGTCGGGATTCTCATGCGCCTGGTGTGCATCACCCTGGTCGCTACCTTGGTGCTGGCGCTGTCAGACCGGCTGCTGCGCCGCGCCCTGCCGCTTGCCGCGCTGTTCGAGCTCACACTCCTGTTCCCCGATCAGGCCCCATCACGGTTCCGAGTGGCGCTGCGCACCGGGGCATCGAACGTCGCGTTGAAGGAGCGGCTCGCCCGGTACCAGGCCAGTGGCGATGACGGGCCAGCTGTTGCTGCGGAGCGTCTGCTCGAACTGGTCGGCGAGCTGAGCCGCCACGACAGGATCACCCGCGGACACTCCGAACGAGTACGCGCATACGCGCAGATGATTGCCGGGGAGATGGGCATCGACGGGCCTGAGCTCGACCGCTTGCGCTGGGCGGCTCTCATCCACGACATCGGCAAGCTGCAGATCTCCCCCGACATCCTTAACAAGCCAGGTTCGCTCACCGATTCCGAGTTCCAGATCATCAAGACCCACCCCGAGCTCGGAGCCCGGCTCGCAGCACCGCTGGCGGAGTGGCTTGGCGACAGCGTGCTTGCAGTCGAACAGCATCACGAAAAATGGGACGGCACGGGGTACCCGCACGGCCTGAGCGGCAACGCGATCGCCAGGTCGGCGCGCATCGTCGCGGTCGCCGACGTGTTCGACGTGATGACGTCGGTCCGTTCGTACAAGTCGGCGCGACCTTCGAGCGACGCCCGAGCAGAGCTGGCCCGTTGTGCCGGCACCCAGTTCGATCCAGTGGTGGTTCGTGCGTTCTTGAACCTGTCGCTCGGGCGGCTGCGAGCGGTCATGGGCCCGCTGAGTTGGCTGACGCAGCTGTCGCTGTTCCCGCAGTCGTTGCTCGGTGGCGCGGCTGTGCCCGTCGCCAGCGCAGCGACCGCGTTGGCGGGCTTCGCGGCGGCGAGCGTTGGCGCAATGGTATTGCCCGGCCTCGGCGCCGACGCCAGCGCAGACGCGACGCGACCGGCAACGTCGGCAGCCGAAACCGTGGTCACGGCCACGTGGGGTGGTCCCCTCGATGGGCCCATCCTGGTGGACAGCCCTCCGACGGCAGGTGCCGCCGGAGGGACCGTCTCGGTCGCCCGAGGGGGATCACGGCAAGCTGATGCCCCGACGCCATCCTCGCCGGCAGGCGTCAAGGGGGAGGATCCCGTGCGGGTAGCCGACGGATCGACGACCACGACGACGGGGCCGCCGGCGAGGGGAACGAGCAACGTCTCGGTTGGCCCGCTCCCCACCACCGGCGTTCCTGGCAATGCCACCGCCGCCGGTTCCGGCGATGCCGGCCCGGTACCCGGCGTCGAGCCGGCGACCGCGATCGCGCCGGTCGATGGGCAGAACCCTCCCGCTGACGTGTCACCCACGACCACTGCGGTGATGGTACCCACGACGACTGCGTCCCCGACGACGACAACGCCCGCCGCCACGACGACGGGACCGGCCGCGCCCACCCAGTTGAGCGGTACCTGGATGATGGGTTCCAGTGGTGTTGGCGACGTTGCCTCGCAGGCCGTGCTGCCATTGGTGAACCGGTCCGCATTGAACCAGGCGTTGCCGAACTTCGACACCGACCGCGACACGCAGCCGGGTTTGCGGATACAACGGGCCGGCTGGGGGACTGTTCCGGATCCGGCACGGATGCAGCGGTTCCGTCTGGAGCAGTCGACGAACGCGAACATCGATGGCCGGGTCTCGGTGCGCTTGTATGCGGCACCAGCGGGTCTCGGTATCGGTTCGATAACCATCGGGGTCGCAGTTGCTCGCTGCTCCACCGTGAACGACTCCTGCCAAGAGGTGACCCGCGCGTCGGCAATCTTCGTCGGAGTGTTGAACGGCTACCAAGCCGTTGACATCGATCTCGGCGACTTGAACACGAGTGTTTCTGCGACCGAGGTGCTGGAGGTCTGGATAACGGCCGAAAAACCGTCGACCCGCGACCTGTTGTTGGCGTACGACACGGTCGGGTATCCGAGTTCGCTGACGGTCACCTGAGCACGGGCGACGCATTCCGTCGGCTGCGGACCCGACCCCGCCAGTCGACGCGGACTGTTCACCTCGACGAAACCTGACGGCCCGTACCGGCATGGGCCACGACCCGTCGGCTGCACGCAACGGGCCGGTAGGATTTTCGGACTCATGACGGAGCAGCACCCCGATATCGCGGATGAGCAGGCGTACATCGACCACGCGTACGACTGTCTCGACCAGAGCCGCACCGACGCATGGAAGCTGCGCGACCTCAGCGAAGCCACACGCGGCGGTACGTTCCAGGCCCGCTACGAGCGCGATGTCTTCGACGAGGCGCTCGTCAACAGGCTGACCCGGCTCAACCTCGGCGACGCGGCACTGGTGTTCGGGCGGATCGACCGCTTTGCCGAGACCCCCGACGAGACCGAGAGCTTCCACATCGGTCGCCTCGCGGTCGCCGACAAAAACAGCGAACCGGTGGTGGTCGACTGGCGTGCCCCCGTGGCCGAGCCGTTCTACCGGGCCACCGGGCGCGACACGATGGGCCTTCGCCGCCGCCGTCACTTCTCCGTCCATGGCAACCAGCTACTCGGTTTGGAAGACGAACTGTTCGGCGCCGGGCACCTCGGCGTGGGCGACGACGATGGCATTGCCGAAGCAGGGACCCAGAGCACACTGCGCGGCTATTCGACGTTGCTGGCCGCGCTGGAACGGGGCCGCACCGGCCAGTTGGGCGACATCGTCGCCACCATCCAAGGCGAGCAGGACGAGATCATCCGCAGCCCGCAGGCAGGCGTGCTGGTGGTGCAGGGCGGTCCCG
This sequence comes from Acidimicrobiaceae bacterium, assembly GCA_031419375.1. Classification (GTDB taxonomy): domain Bacteria; phylum Actinomycetota; class Acidimicrobiia; order Acidimicrobiales; family Ilumatobacteraceae; genus VFMC01. The sequence goes on along the minus strand of JANOKQ010000538.1, from coordinate 2,362 downwards.
GCACCGGCAAGACCGTCGTGGCCCTGCATCGCGCTGCGTACCTGCTGTACACCTACCGTTTCCCGCTCGAAGACCAGGGCGTGCTGGTCATTGGCCCGAACCGGGTGTTCCTTCGTTACATCGAACGGGTGCTGCCCTCACTCGGCGAGGCCGGGGTGGAACAGGTGGTGCTGAACGACCTAGTTCACGACGTGGAGTGGTCGCGCTACGGCATCGATGCCGCGGATTCGCCGCTGGCTGCGATCGTCAAGGGCAATCTGCGCATGGTCGACGTGATCGACAAGGCCGTCACCGACCGCGAACGCCCGCTGCGCGCCGAGCTGGTGGTGCCGTTCCGAACGGGTTTCGTGAGGTTCCGGCCGGAGGAATCGACACGTATCGTGCGCGCCGCGCAGCGCCGCTATCGCCGTCACAACGCTGCCCGCAAATGGGTCGAGAGTGAGATGTGGGCGGCGATGGCTGCCAGCTGGCGAGACGGGGAACTGTCGCCGAACGACATCCGCGAAGCACTCCGACCGCTGCCGGAGGTACGTGCCGCGCTCGAGCGGATGTGGCCGGTGCTCACCCCGGCACAACTGCTCCACGACATGTTCGGCTCGAAGGCGTTGCTCAAGCTGGCGGCCGCATCGGTCCTCGATGAGCACGAGTACCTCGCGCTGTACCGGCCCCGGGTGGCCGACGTCGTCGATGTCCGCTGGACCGACAACGATGTCGCGCTACTCGACGAAGCCCGCAACTTCCTTGGGTCACGGCCGCAACGCAAGGGGCAGCCGGCCAATGACGACGACATCCGCACGTTCGGCCACATCGTGATCGATGAGGTGCAAGACCTCACTCCGATGCAGTTGCGGATGGCGTCACGGCGGTCGCTCAACGGGTCGATGACCGTGGTCGGCGACATCGCCCAGGCCACCGGCGCCTTGGCCCCCAACGACTGGGACGATGTGCTGGCCCATCTGCCCGACCAGCGAGGGACGCGGGTGATCGGCCTCAGCGTCGGCTACCGCATCCCCGAGCAGATCATGGAACTGGCCAACAAGGTGATGATGGCCGCCACACCGACACTTCGCGCACCGATCAGCGTGCGCGCCGGCGACGAGCACCCCGAGTTCGTCGCGGTCGACCGCGCCGACGAACTGTTCGTTGCCGTCGCCCAGGCCACGGCGGCGATGGTCGAGCAGATCCCCAACGCGAGCATCGCTGTGGTCGCTCCCGATGCGATGGTCGACTCCGTGGCTCGCGGCCTTGCCGACGCAGGCATCGAGCATGCCCGGGCCACGCGCAGCGGCCTCAACGCTGGTGTCACGGTGGTGCCGGTCAGCGTGGTGAAGGGCCTCGAGCTCGACGGTGTGGTCGTCGTTGAACCTGCGGCAATCGTGGCCGGCGAATTGCAAGGCCTGCGGGCGCTCTATGTGGCGCTCACCCGCAGCACCCGGCGCCTCACCGTGGTGCACGCACAGCCGCTGCCCCACAGCATGACCTGACCTGACCTGACTCGTCCGAGTCTCTGCGTGTCATCCGAGTGTCTGCGTGTCATCCGAGTGTGGGGAGGGGGACCCGAGTGTTGAACGCCCACCCGTATGGGCGCTCAACACTCGGATGTCCTCCCCGGTGCGGGTGTTCAGCTGCCCACCGCTGCTGCGAGCGCATCGAGGTTTCGTGCCGCCTTGTCGGCGTCGGCTGCACGCCGGAACTGGACTGCATCGCTGAGCTTGGCGACGTTGGTGTCGAACTCCTCGACCAGATCGGGGCGCTCACGTTGCACGTCGGTGCGCACCGCCGCCCACACCCCTCCGATGCTGCGCACGGCTGCGCGGGCGTCACCGTCGGCGATCATCACGCCCGCCAGCTCGCGTGCCTGGCTGGTCAGCCGTTCGAGTAGTTCCAGCGTGGTCCCTGTCGGGACGGTCGTGGTGGTCACCACAGTGACGGCCGGCTCCCGGCTGGCGTCGTAGGTGGTGGGGGCGCAGGCGGTCAGTGCCCCGAGCGTCGTGGCCAAGGTCAGCACATGGGCGCCGGTCGTGTTGCGCATGATGCCCGGTCGGCTCAGGCCATCACGAGGATGCGCGCGCTGGCGAAGGCTCCGACACCCACGTGACGTCCGTCGATCTCGACCGTGATCGTGCCGTCGGGCGAGGTGGCCGTGAGCACCCCCGAGCGACCGGGCTGGATGCTCGATGCTTCGAGGAAGTCGAGCAGCCCCGGCGAGAACTCCAGTTCCTCGGGGATGCGATTCACCGTGAACCGCTGGCCAACATGCAGTGAACTGAGCGGCGTCGACTCGGGGGCGAGGTAGGTGGAACCCGGGATCGGGTTGCCATGCGGGCAGGTGGTGGGGCTGCCGAGCACCCGGTTCATCGCC
>JANOKQ010000537.1:0-3175 GCA_031419375.1 Acidimicrobiaceae bacterium | reverse complement strand
GCTTCAACGCAATGATCAGGTCGTCATCGATGTCCAAAGTGGTGCGCATACATCATGATGCTACCGCATCAAGAGTTCAGTTGCGCCGGGCGCCTTCCCCCACGCACCGCCCGAGCGATTGCGATCAGGCGGCGACACGTGCTACGAGTAGCTCATGGCATCGGTTGGTGTGCGGGAGCTGCGGCAACGAGCGAGTGAACTGCTGCGGCTTGTCGAAGGCGGACACACCATCGAGATCACCGATCGGGGCCGCCCGGTTGCATTGCTCTCGCCTCTTCCGACCGGTAGCGCATTGGACCGAATGCGCGCAGCCGGGGAGATCGACACGGCGACCGACGATCCGCGCGACCTTCCCGAACCGGTCACGCTCGGTCCCGGCGTGGAACTGCCCTCGGCCACGCTGCACCGGCTCCGCCACGACGAACGCTGATGGCGGCGATGTCTCTCGATTCGTCGGCGCTGGTGAAGCTGGCCGTCAGCGAGCCGGAGACCGACGCGCTCCGCAAGCACCTTCGGCGCCGGCACGAATGGGTTTCGAGCGCGCTGGCGCGCACGCTCGGGCACAATGTGACCGCGCCGGTTTGACGAGCAGGCCCGGCACAGTCACCACACTGCCCGGTCCATCGCTACGGGCGATAGCGTCGCTGCGGCTGTTCATAAGAACAGATCACGTTGGTAGCTCCTTGTTCGAGGCCCCTTCGCCGCAGCGCACGATCCGCACTGCGTCAGGGTGATGTTGCAAACGTGCCCTCGATACCGGTTCCAAGGCCGGTCGTACACAGGAGTCCCAATGTCACAATCATTCCTCGACCTCGGCGTGCCCGCGCGCATGGCCGAAGCGCTAGCGGCCGCCGGCATCGCCGAGCCGTTCCCCGTGCAAGCAATCACCCTTCCCGATGCGCTCGCCGGGCGCGACCTGTGTGGCCGCGCCCCGACCGGTTCGGGCAAGACGCTCGGCTTCGCCATCCCGATGATGGCCCGCGTGTCGCAGGCCGAACCGCACCGACCCACCGGCCTGGTGCTCGTGCCCACCCGCGAACTCGCCGATCAAGTGCAGCGAGCATTCGTGCCGCTAGGCCGTGCGTCGTGGCGATTCGTGCAGGCGATCTATGGCGGCGCACCGATGTCGGTACAGATCCATTCGCTGCGCAAGGGCGCATCGGTGATCGTGGCCACACCCGGCCGACTGCTCGACATCATCGACCAGGGCTACTGCGACCTCAGCGCGATCGAGGTGCTCGTCATCGACGAAGCCGACCGGATGGCCGACCTCGGGTTCATGCCCGACGTCCGCACCATCCTCGACATGACCCCCGCCACCCGCCAGACGATGCTGTGGTCGGCAACCCTCGACGGCGACGTCAACGAACTGATCAAGGACTACCTACGTGATCCGGTGCGCCACGATCTCGTCGGTGAGATCGACTTCGGCACCGTCGATCACCGCTTCGTCGTCACCCATCCAATGGACCGCGTCGAGGCGACCGTCAACCTGATCAACGCGACCGGACCGGCCGTGGTGTTCGTCAAGACCCGCTTCGGTGTCGACGACGTGACCGCGGCGCTGATGAACTCCGGCATCACGGCCGGGTCGCTGCACGGTGCCCGCACCCAACAGGCACGCCAGCGCACCCTCGACGACTTCCGCCGCGGCAAGATCCAGGCACTCGTGGCGACCGATGTGGCCGCCCGCGGCATCCACGTCGACAACGTCGATCTCGTCGTCCACTACGACCTGCCCGACAACGACAAGGACTACCTGCACCGCTCGGGTCGCACCGGCCGCGCCGGCAAAGACGGCACGGTCATCGCCCTCGTTCCGCCGAGCCGTCAGCGCATCGCCAAGCGCCTGATCGAGACCCTCGAGGCCAAGGTCACCTGGGATCAGGGCTCGGCACCAGCCGATCGTTCGGGCGACCGGGACCGCAACGACCGCGGGCCCCGCCCCGACCGTCACGCACGTCCCGACGACCGCGGCCGCACTGCTGGCGCTGGCCCGTCGCGTGGTTTCGAGCGCTCCGGCCGACCGGCCCACGATCGTCCTCGCGACGGCGAGCGCAGCCGTAGCAGCGCCGACCGCACCGGCTCAGACCGCGCGGGCGCCAGCCGGCCCTACGCCGACCGCAACGACCGGAGCGCCCCGCGTTCATCTGCGGGCCGCAACCCTGGCGCAGCACGAGGCGGCAATCAGGTCGCCAGCCGCCAGCGCGCGCGCTGACCCCGACCGTTCGCAACCGCCAACAAACCACGCACGATCACGTGTCGGGCTGCCATCACGTTCGCGTGTTGGACCCCCGATACGTTTGCGTGAGCGATCAGGCCGACTGTCGGTTTGCGCGCTCACGCACACCTGATCCTGGGCGGGCGAGACGGAGCGGAGCCATGGGCGCGCTGGCGCGTAACGGGCCGACTGGCCGGCGATGGTGGCGCTAGCGTCGGGCACCGTGAGGAACCGACGGTTGGTCTACTCGTTCGGTGTGCTCACGGGGCTGTTCGCTGCCGGGTACGGCGTGATGTTCTCGATGCTCGACGACTTCCGCGACAGCTACGGCATCACCGGCTCATCGCTTGGGCTGATCGTCGCGGTCGGGTTCTTTTCGTCGTTCGTGGCCCAGGTCGTCTTCGGGCCGATGGCCGATCGGGGCCACGCCAAGCGGCTGGTCTACATCGGCATGGCCCTCGACGTGATCGGACTGATCGCGATGGCGGCCGGGCGAGACGAGGCCGTACTGCTCGCCGCGCGAGTCGTAATGGGGCTCGGTGCCGGCATCGCGCTGCCGGCCATCCGACGCATCGTGATCCTGGCCGACCCCGGCGACATCGGGGCCAACGTGGGGCGAATGTTGTCGGCTGACGTGGCCGGCTTCGCTCTCGGTCCGGCGATATCGGCCATACTCGTCGGGCCGTTCGGGATCGCCAGTCCGTTCCTCGTCATCGCCGCCGCGACCGTGGCGTGCTTGCCGATGGTCGTCCGCGCCGACGTGCTCGAAACCCCCGTCGAGCAGCGCTCGCAGGCCCGCTTCGCGTTCGATCTGCTGCGCAACCGCACCTACGTTGGCGCATGCCTGTTCGGCGCGGCGGTGTTCTTGATGATCGGCACCTTCGACGCGCTGTGGGTGCTGGTGCTCGACGACCTGCGCACCAGCGATCTGATCGCCAATCTCGGGATCACGCT
>JANOKQ010000536.1:0-3065 GCA_031419375.1 Acidimicrobiaceae bacterium | reverse complement strand
ACTACGACGAGTTGAGCGACGAAGAGCAGGCGATCATCCGGGTCGAGTGGGCTGAACGAGTCGAATTCACCCGCAGCCGTCTGGACCTCGCAGACGAGTTCACCGCGGCCGGCCGCCCCTTCGTCGAACTCGACGAAGATGGCATCGTCGTCCGTCGGGATGCAACGACAACTTCGTGACAACCCCGGTTCTGTGGGTCCTTGCCGGCCCGAACGGCGCCGGAAAAACCACGCTGTACGACAAGGTGCTCAGCGCGCACCTTGGCATCGAGTTCGTCAACGCCGACCGCCTCGCCCATGAACTGTGGCCGGGCGATGAAGTTGCCCGGGCCTATGACGCGGCCCGGATCGCCGCCGACCGCCGCCGACAACTGCTGACTGATCGTCGTTCGTTCATCGCCGAGACCGTCTTCTCACACGAGTCAAAGTTGCGACTGATGCGCGACGCGGCCGACCGCGGCTACATCGTGATGCTCCACGTGGTGCTCATCCCGGAAGACCTTGCAGTTGCCCGTGTCGCCAACCGAGTCGAAGTCGGCGGGCACGACGTCCCAGAGGAGAAGGTGCGTTCGCGCTACCAACGCCTCTGGGGCCAGATCCATGAAGCAATCAAAGTCGCTGACGAGGCCGTGTTGTACGACAACACGTCCGCGGCCGCTCCGTTACGACCCATCGCTGCGTACCTTCACGGATCGTTGGTTGGGAAACCAGCTTGGCCGCCTTGGATACCGGTCGAACTGCTCGATCAGCCGCCAACCCGTTGACACGACAGATGGCGCCCCGACCCTGAGTTCGCCCCAACCCGACACCGCCGCGCGATGGCGGCGTACTGTCGGCGCATGGGACATCGATTCGACGGCAAGGTCGCACTCATCACTGGCGCAGCGAGCGGGCTCGGCGAAGCCACCGCACGGCTGCTCGTCGCCGAGGGCGGCCGGGTGGTGGTGGCCGACTACAGCGACGAGCGCGGCCGGAACGTGGTCGGCTCTCTCGGTGATGCGGCCGTGTTTGCGCGCTGCGATGTCACCGTCGAGGCCGATGTCGCTGCCGCCGCCGACCTGGCGATGAGCACGTGGGGGCGCCTTGATGGAGCGTTCGCCAACGCCGGCATCGTCGGGGTGGTCGGGCCGATCGCCGAGACGCCGATGGATGACTTCGATCGCACGATGGCGGTCCTGGTGCGTGGCGTGTTCGTCACCGTCAAGCACGCCGCGCGGGTGATGCAAGCGGCCGGCAACGGCGGCGCGATCGTGATGACATCGTCGATTGCCGGGGTGCAGGGTGGGCTGGGGCCGCACGCCTACAGCGTTGCCAAGGCGGGCGTGATCGGGTTGGCTCGCTCGGCCGCAGCCGAGCTTGCCCAGTTCCGCATTCGCGTGAACGCGATTGCTCCCGGCAGCATCCCCACCGGGATGACCGCGCATGTGATAACCGGCGATCCCGATGCGCTGGAGCAGACCGCCGTGCACATCGGGGCGAACTCACCACTCGGGCGTTCGGGCTCGACGCTCGACATCGCCGAAGCTGCGCTGTATTTCATGTCCGACGCCGGCAGTTACGTCACCGGCCAGACCCTCGTGGTCGACGCCGGCGTCACCAGCGGAGCAAGCATGAACCCCACGTGGGCCAACACCGCCATGGTCGTCGCCCGCTAGAACCCTGAGCACCCGGTTTGGGCACGGTCGTTCACACCCTGGGGTGGTGGTGTGACGGGGTGTAGTAATGCATCTGCCGTGGTGATGACCAGGGCGCGAGTATCTCTGAAAGCCATACGGAATATGGGACCTGGGCTAACCAGCAAGGACGAACACGTGTACGCTTAGGGGTATGGCGGGAGACAAGGATGACCTTGACGACACAGTGGTGTCGCTCGACGATTTCGTTGGTTTGATCGCCGCGGATGAACGCCACCACGCAATGGTCGCGATCGCTGCGGCGCGACTCGCCGAGCGTGGGGAGTGGGCCCGCGACGGTCATGTCTCGATGGGTACCTGGTTGCGCGACCAGTGCCGGATGAGCCGCCGCGACGCGAACCGGTTGCTGCGTGAAGGACGGTTCCTGGCCACCAACGACCTCATTGGCGAAGCTGCCGTGACCGGGTTGTTGTCAGCCGGGCAGGTCACCGCGATCCGCACGATGGTGTCCGCCCCGATCGCCGCGCTGTTCCATGAACGCCAACAGGATGTGATCGACACCGTGCGCGATCTGCCGGTCGCGTCGACTGAGGCGGCGTGTCACACGTGGCGCGAGTATGCCGAAGCAATCGTGGAGATGCCAGAACCGGTGGTGCCGTCACGGTCATGCCGCTCCGCGCGTGCGGGTGACGGCAGCGTGATTGGTGGGTTCGTGTTCGATGCTGTCGGTGCAACCGAGTTGGAGCACGCGTTGCGAACTGCGCGTCGTTCTCATCGTGCTGGTGATCCCAGGACGCCGGCTACCCGTAACGCGGATGCGGTGGTGGAGATCCTGTCGTTTTTCAATGCCAACCACACCGGTGCCGGGTCACCCCGCAACCGCCCCGATGTGACGATGAACATCCAAGTCGACAACCTCGACCTCACCCCAGACCAACCGGCCCACCAACTACACCAACCGTGCGGGCCGGGTACCTCGGGCCAACCGAGTGAGCCGGGCAAGCCTGGCCGGTCGGCGCGGGCGAGTCAGCCGGGTGACCCGGAGGCGATGTTCACGGCACGCGGGTTCACTGTCGATGGGCAGGTGCTACCGGACTGGGCGACCGAGGCGTACATGTGCGACTGCACGCTGCAACGCGTGCTGCGCTCCGGATCTGTGGTGCTTGATTACGGGCGCAAGATCCGCACCGTCCCCACCCCGCTGTGGCGTGCCGTCCTGGCCCGCGACGGCGGATGCCGCCACCCCGGATGCGACCGACCCGGAACCTACTGTGATGCCCATCACATCCGGTGGTGGCGACGACACGGCGAGACCAAAATCGACAATCTGCTGATGTTGTGCAGCTACCACCATCACCTGATCCACCGGCAGGACTGGAAACTCAGCCTTCTGTCCAACGGTCACGTCGAGTTCATCACCCCCGACGGACGC
>JANOKQ010000535.1:0-1825 GCA_031419375.1 Acidimicrobiaceae bacterium | reverse complement strand
TTTTCAGACCTGGACGGCTCGGGAACTTCGGTGATTGCCCAAGCCGGGCGATGTTTGCAGGCATCCAACACGGGGTAACTCGTGTCATGACCAGAGTGCTGATTGCTGTTGACGAATCCGATGCCTCGATTGCTGCCGCGCACACTGCACATGAGCTGTTCGGCGATGCAGCGACGTACCTGGTGGTGAACGTTGCCCCGATGACGTACTCGTCGAGTGTGTGGGGATACCCGGGCATGGAATGGGGTGTTGCGTATCCCGTCACGCTTCCGGTCGCCGGGACAATGGTCGCCGGGTCAATGGCAGCGTCGCCGGTCGTCGCCGACGCAGGTTCGGCGTCGATCGATGACGGGGACAGGACCGCCGCCGATTTGGCCGAAATCCGTGCTCGCATTGTCGCCGAGCGCGCCGGCCTCCCTGCCGATGCCGACGCGGTCGGCGAGGTCGGCGGCGATATCGCCGCGGCCATCCTTCACGCGGCCGACGTCAACGACGCCGACTTGATCGTCGTCGGCTCGCACGAACGCGGATGGTTCTCCCGACTGTTCAGCCCGTCGGTGTCCGACGCGTTGGTGCGCGAATCGACGCTTCCGGTACTGATCGCCGCTCGCCGTCACGACGGCTGACCAAGCACGAGTAGGGTTCGCTGACGCGCCCCACAGCGCACGGGCCACCGTGGTCCAGATCTGCTCGTAGGAGGTTCCATGTCCAAGCGAAACGTGTCCAAGCGGAACATGTCCAAGCGAAACATCGTTGCGTCGGCCGTCGCCGTTGGAGGGTTGGCGTTCGTGCTGGCCTCGCCGTTGTCGGTGTTCGGTAGTGCGCGCTCGACGATCGGCTCGAACGCTGCGGCGACGCAGGCGTCTAAAGCGTTCACTGCCGTGCTCACCGGCGCAGCCGAAACTCCCGTGCTGGGCGACACGGATGGCACCGGTGCCGCTGCAGTCTCGATCACGCCCGCGAGTGGGGAGGTCTGTGTCGATCTGCGCGTGGGTAACATCGCCACCGCGACCGCCGCCCACATCCATCGCGGCGGTCCTGGGGTCGCCGGTTTAGTTGAGATCACGCTCATCGCCCCGAATCCGACGTCGGCGATCTGTGTGACGGCCACGCCGGCTCTCGCAGCCGAGATCGCCGCGACACCGGCCGCCTTCTACGTCAATGTGCACACCGGCGACTTCCCCGGCGGTGCGGTGCGCGGTCAGCTTGCGGCGCCGGTGACGGCCAGCGGATCGGTGCAGTTGCTGAACGAGCCGGTGCGTGCATACGACTCGCGCACGGCAACAGAGGGAATCCTGGCCGTCAGCACCACCCGGGTGGTCAGCTTGGCGACAGGAGTCAATGGGGCCGGAGCAACGGTGATCGCGGTGCCGCCGGGTGCTGTCGGTGCGTACGTCCGGCTCACCATCACCAACGCCGTTGGCGCAGGGTTCGTCACGTTGTACTCGAATGCGCTGGCTGTGCAGCCGGCGACCTCGAGTGCCAACTGGTACGAGGCCGGCGCCATCGTTGGGGCAGATGCGACGGTCGCCGTCGATGCCCAGGCGCGAGTGAAGGTGTTCGCCGGCGCGAACAGCACTCATTTCGTCATCGACGTGGTGGGCTACCTGTTCTGAGATAGCCAGTTCGCCGGGTGCGGTCTGAAGGACTGGGCCGTACCCGGCAGAACCTCGGTGCCGACTTTGTTGGCGCTGGTTCAGCGCATGATCGGGGGGTCGAACTCGCACCACACGACCTTGCCACGCCTCCCCGGCGTCGCGCCCCAACGGGTGCTTACCGCCTCGACGATTCGCAAACCGCGTCCGTGGCCACAGTCGGGTCCAAC
>JANOKQ010000534.1:0-9909 GCA_031419375.1 Acidimicrobiaceae bacterium | reverse complement strand
CACCTGGGTGGTGTCGGCGACGAGATCGTTGAGGTCGAGTAGCCGCACCCCGTCCAGATCTCCGACGGCAGGCTCGACGTTGCGCTGCAGCGATAGATCGATGATGGTGAGTGGTCTGCCGTTACGGCGGTGCAGGACGGGAGCGAGGTCGCTGACGCGTACGAGTGGGCTTCGTGCACCCGTGGCACAGATGACGACGGCAGCGTGTTCGAGCACCAGCGCGAGATCTTCGAACGCAACGACTTGGTCGGGGCGTTGGGCGATGAGTGCGGCGGCGTCGGGACGGCGGGCGCACACCCAGTAGGGGCGGCGGCGGGCGGTGAGTTCGGCGACCGTGGTGGCGGCCATCGCCCCAGCGCCAAGTACGGCAGTGACGCCGCACGGCTGCAGCAGTTCGGGTTGCGAGGCGTCGAGGGCGAGCCGTGGCAGCGACGGGGTCAGCGCTCGGTCGGTGGTGTGTTGGGCGCTACGCCCTGCTGCGGTGGCAAAGCGGAACAGGCTGGTGAGGTAGGTTCCGGCAGTGTCGGCCGCTTCGGCGCAGACAATCGCGGCGCGGATCTGGCCGAGCACCTCAACCTCGCCGATCACGCGTGATTCGAGCCCCGCGGCGACGCGCAGGAGATGGAGCGCGGCCTCGTCGTCGGCGCACACGATCGCACAGTCGTGTACCAGGCCGGGAGCGGCACCGCTCAGGGTGATGAGGGCACTCATTGCCGCAGCGGCATCCGGTGCCGGGCCGGCAAGGTAGAGCTCGGTTCGGTTGCAGGTGGACAGCACCACCGCCTCGGTCACGCCGGGGTGCAGGGTCAGCTGCCGAGCAAGTGCGTTGGCATCATCGGCACCGACGTTGACGCGCTCGAGCAGGATCATCGGGGCGATCCGGTGTGTGATCGCGACCAGTGCAATCGAGCCGGTTGTCGTGGTCCATACCAGTGGTTTCGCCCTGTTCACACCCGCCCCTTCCGCCGTGGAGGTGGATCCGCCTCGCATCCGCTCGTGAGTGCGTGAAGATAGGAATACGATAAAGCCGGTCGTCGTTGGGCACAAGGACTTTCAGGGCAATGGGCCAAAATACCCCTACACACCGTGAAGTTTCCTTGCCGATGAACACTGAGAGTGTCCGGGTCGGTACGGTCAGCCCGCCTTCAGCCCGAGCGGATCAGGTGCTCTTGGAGGCGCTGAAGCGGCGGTAGTCGGTCGGGTCGTCGAGGGCTTCGTCACCCGTGTTCGGTAGGAACTCGAAGAAGTTCAACGCAGCATCGACGTTGCCTTCCCACACCTCGGGCGGGAGATCGTAGAGGACCTCGATGCCGGTGCCGTCGGGATCTCGACGATGTCGCGCATCTCGATGTCGGTGGTGTGGGCCCGTGCCTACTGCCCCAGCACAGGTGGAATCGCGCATCGCCTCGGCGCACGCCCACACGAACTCCTCGTCGGTGGCGTAGTAGTCGTTGGCGACGCGTGTCGCGCTGGCCGGCCCGAGACCAGCTCGGAAGTGAGCGATGTCGGCCGCGGTCGCGTCGTGGCCGGTGTAGGTGACCGGGCCGATGCAGCGCGGCCGCTCACCCGCCGTCGCCGGGAACGGTGATCCCGATTTCGATCTGTTTGGCGACGACATCGGCAACGGCCTGGTGCAGCGCGTGCTGGAAGCCCGTTTCGTCGTCGCTTTCGTTGCGCTGACGGGCCCGGTAGAGGCTGATCAGATCGTCGGGCCGCGGCAGGCTGCCGGCGTGGCTGGTCAAGATCCCCTGATCGCCGGCTCGCATCGTGGCCCCTCGCCCGGCGGCACCCGACCACTCGAACTCATCGACCATGGTTGATTCGGGGACACGTTCGACGACCTCGTGGTAGTGAACAATCGTTGCTGCTACGTCGACTGTCATAACCTGCCCGGCGGGAGGCGCTGGTGGCAGCGCAGCTGACCAATCGAGGGCATCACACCGTGACGAGCATCTTGGGGACGCGCGTCGTCCGATCCGAAGACCCGCGCCTGCTGACCAGCGGGGGTTCGTATGTCGAGGACCTCACATTCGCGAATCAGGCGTGGCTCGCGTATGCCCGTTCGTCGTACGCCCATGCCACCATCATCCGGGTCGACACCACCGAGGCCGAGGCGTCGCCGGGTGTGATCCGGGTGTTCACCGGTGACGACCTTCGCGAGCTGGGTCGTGTGCCGCACGTCATCCCCACGCTTCCGGAGCCGATGCGGCGGACGTTCATCGCCGATGGGGTTGTCCGCTACGTCGGTCAGCCCGTTGTCGCGGTGATCGCCGAGACTCGCGCCCAGGCAACCGACGCAGCCGAGCTCGTGGTTGTCGAGTATGACTGGTTGCCATCGGTGAACGACGTAGAGGAATCGCTGCGCGGCGAGGTGGTGCTGTTCCCCGAGCACGGCAGCAACGAGGTCATGCGCAACGCGGCCGGGTCGGTGGACTTCGCCGACAGCGAGGTCGTCGTTGAAGCGCGCATCGTGAACCAACGCATGACTGCCGCCCCGATCGAACCCCGCTCGGGTGCTGCGTATTGGACCGATGACGGCCGACTCGTCCACTACTCGGCCTGCCAGGGGGCGCACCCCACGCGTGATCTGCTCGCCGTGGTGTACGGCCTCGACAAGGCGGCGGTGCGCGTGGTGGTCCCCGATGTCGGTGGCGGGTTCGGGGCCAAGTCGCGAACCTATCCGGAGGAGCTCGCACTCGGGTTCTATGCGCGAGCGATCGGTCGCCCGGTCACGTGGACCGAGACGCGCACGGAGAACATGATGGCGATGCCGCATGGTCGCGGTCAGGTGCAACACGCGAAGCTCGGTGGCACGCGGGCCGGCCTGATCACCGCGTATCAGCTCGACGTGATCCAAGACGCCGGTGCGTATCCGATCATTGGTGCGGTGCTGCACAACATGACCATGCGGATGGCGACTGGCTGTTACGAGATCACCAACGTCGCCTTCAGCGGAGTGTCAGTGGTGACCAACGCGGTGTCGACGACGGCGTTTCGCGGGGCCGGCCGCCCCGAGGCCACGGTTGCCATCGAGCGGATGATCGACATCTATGCAGCCGAGATCGGCATGGACCCCGCCGAGGTGCGGCGGATCAACCTGGTCCCGAAGTTCCTCGAGCCGTACACCACCGGGATCGGCACGACCTACGACGTCGGCGACTACCCGGAGGCACTCGGGCGGGTGTTGGCCGCCGCCGACTATCCGGCGCTGCGCGTCGAGCAGGCCCGCCGTCGCGCCGCCGGGGGACCGGTGGCAATGGGCATCGGCATCGGGGTGTACGTCGAGATCACTGCCGGTGCACCGGGTAGCGAGATGGGCTCCGTTGAGCTCGCCGACGATGGTGGCCTGCGTGTTGTGACCGGTACGACGCCGAATGGACAGGGTCACGTGACGACGTGGCAGATGCTCGTCGCCGAGCGCACCGGGGTACCGATGGACCGGATCGAGGTGGTGATGGGTGACACCGACGTCGTGCGCAGCGGGGGTCTCACCGTTGGCTCGCGTTCGGTGCAACTCGCCGGGGCGGCCCTGGCGGCAGCGGCGACCGAGTTTGTCGATCTGGCCCGCGACCGCGCCGCGACCCTGCTCGAAGCAGCGATCGACGATGTCGTGTTCGATGTCGACGCCGGGTCGTTCCATGTGGCCGGCACCCCCGCTCGCTCGCTGGCGTGGAGCGATCTGGTGCTTCCCGGTGAGTCGCTCAAAGCCGAGAACGATTTCACCGCGCCGATGCCGACGTTCCCGTTCGGTGCGCACCTTGCGGTGGTCGAGGTCGATACCGAGACGGGCCACACCAGCCTCGTGCGGCTCGTGGCTGTCGACGATGCCGGCAAGTTGCTCAACCCACTGCTGGCCGAGGGGCAAATCCACGGGGGAATTGCCCAAGGCGTCGCCCAAGCGCTGCTGGAAGCAATCGTCTACGACGACGATGGGCAGCTGAAGACATCGAACTTCGCCGACTACCCCGTCATCTCGGCCGCTGAGTTACCCAGCTTTGAGGTGGTCCACATGGAGACCCCGACATGGGTCAACGAGCTCGGTGCCAAAGGGGTCGGCGAGTCGGGCACCGTTGGAGCAATTCCTGCGACGTACAACGCGGTGATCGACGCGCTCAGCCATCTCGGCATCCGTCACCTGGAGACGCCACTGTCGCCCGAGCGGATCTGGGACGCCGTTCGGTCGGCCACGTCTTGAACACCCACCACCCACGTCCTGGTGCCGGCACCGTTGCCAGCACTGTTCCCGACAACAAGGAGATCCATGGTTGACCAACCGCACCGCCCCGTCATCTTGACTGACGAACTGAAGCGACAGCTCGCATCGGTGTCGACTGCGACGATCACGAACCAGTTGTCGCGTCGGGGAATCCGCTCGACGTTCCTCACCGGACTCAAACCAATACGCAGCGGGCAGCGCATGGTCGGGTACGCGCACACCCTGCAATACCTGCCGCTACGTGAGGATCTCGCGACGACTTGGAACGCGGGCCAGAACGCCCAGCGCCGGGCGATCGAGTCGATCACCGCCGATGAGGTGCTGGTCATCGATGCGCGGGGCGAGCCGGGCGCCGGCACGTTCGGCGACATTTTTGCGCTCCGGGCGATGCAGCTCGGGGCGGTCGGGTTGATCACCGATGGGGCGGTGCGCGATACCCCTGCGGTGGCCGAGCTCGGAGTGGCCGTGTATCACGGGCACTCCCACGGGGCCATCTTCGGGCGCATCCACATGACCCACGAGCACCAGATCCCGATCGCCTGCGCCGGCGTGACAGTGCTGCCCGGCGACATCGTCGTCGGTGACAGCGAGGGCGCAGTGATCATCCCGCCGGCGCTCGTCGAAGAAGTCGCTGCTGGCGCAGTGAAGCAGGAGCAGGAGGAGAGTTGGGCACTCGAACGCGTCGCCGCTGGCGACAGCACGATCGGCGTGTTCCCGATCTCGGCCGAGCGGCGCAGCGAGTTCGACGCGTGGGCCGCAGCGCGATCCGAACGGGGTGAGTGACATGCCCCGGCAGTCGATCGAGATGGCTTCGTTCTCTCATTCGAACCCGATCCCCGGCGCGTCGCGGATCGGTCCGATGATCGCCTCGAGCGTGATCGTCGGGCGCGACCCCGGTTCGTCGACGATCCCAGATTCGGCTGATGAACAGATCGAGAACTGCTTCGTCCACATCGGCGAGTGCTTGAAGGCCACGGGAGCAGATTGGCGCGATGTCCTGCGGATCACGTTCTTCGTGCCGGATGGCAGTTACCGCGAGTTGTGCAACCCGCCCTGGGTCGAGCGCTTCCCCGATCCGGCAAGCCGTCCGGCCCGCCACACCCAGGTGGTCGGCGGGAAGGGGCCGGTCACATGCGAGTTCATCGCGTACGTCGAGTAAACGATCTGGGCAGGATTCCTCTCGGAAACCGACACAGATCTTGCCCAGATCTTGGGTCACGCGCCGTGACACGATGTGGGCATGCTTGATCACCTTGGAATGCAGTGTGCCGACTTGGCCGTCGGCGCTGAGTTCTAGGACGCGGTGCTCGCCCCCTTGGGCGCGACGCGAATGGTGGACTTCGGAGTTGCGATCGGGTACGGGATCCCACCGAAACCGGATTTTTGGATCAGTCGGCTCGACTCGGGTGATGGATTTCGGGAATCGCACATCGCGTTTGCCGCCCCGGATCGAGCAGCGGTGCGGGCCTTCTTCGATGCCGCAGTGGCATCCGGCGCACAGGTGCTGCACGAGCCGCGAGTCTGGCCGGAGTACCACGACCACTACTTCGGCGCGTTCGTTCGCGACCCCGACGGCAACAACGTCGAAGCCGTGTGCCATGCGCCGGAGCTGTAGTGAGGCCACCGAACCCGTGCGTTGTCGCTAGTCCTCTCGAAAGGATCGTGTATGCCAGAGCTCTGTCGGTGATGGTGTCGCACGATCCTGACGTCGAGATGGTCGCCGACGACCTCGCAACCGTGCTTGTGGACATGGAGCGAAAGGTTCGGCGCGCGCTGGTGGCCCCCGCGGACTGGACGCTGGCTGCGATGCGGCGGCCGAGGCGATCGCGTGGGGCGTCCCGCTTGCGCACCTGGTCGGGTGCTACTGCTTCTCGAACGTGCCGTGTTCCGGCCGCTCATCCACCGCTCCGGCCTCAACGCGAGGGTGGTGATCGGCGGGTCGATCACGGTCGGCGACGTGATCACGCCGTGCACACCCGAACAGCTCGACGACGACGTTCGCGCCCAGAACGAACGCGTCGGCCTGGTGGCCCCGTCTGACGGGTGAGGCCCGTTCGCCTACGTGCTGTGGGCGGCGTAGACGTGCTCGAGAGTTCGGGTGGCGACATCGCACACCTCGACCGTCACTGGGTCGGCGAGCGGGTCGGCGGCCAGCATGCGCCATCGGCCGATACCGGCAAGGGCGGCGGCCTTCACGTCGGCACCCGATGCCGTCGCGTCGAGCCCGACCAGCACTGCCGGTTCCTGACCGGAGAGCAAGCGGTCCAGCTCGGCGCGTTCGGCGTCATTGAGCACGACCGCTCCGCAACCGACGAGATGAGCGGCGCGAACCTGTGCGAACTGAATTGTTGTCGCCTCGATCTGTTCGACGCGACGCTCGATATCGGAGGCCGCGACCGGATCGAGACCCCTGAGGGTGCGGGCGATCGATCGGAGCGCAGTGAGACCTGATCGTGCCTGCAGCACGCGTGCCCGCGGCGCGAAGTGTCGTGTGATCAGTTCTCGCAACGCCAGCAATCCTGAGCGTTCGACCAGGATCGGTCCGAGCGTCGCTGCTGTGGTGGCCCGACCTGAGCGGACCTCGTCGATCGCCAGACGGATACCGAACATCCCGAACCTGGCAAGCAGGTCACGCCGCGACTCGACGGTCAACTCCGAACTCGTCAGCTCGCAGAACTGGTCAGCCGACATCAGCATCGCCGTCAGCGTGTCGTCATCCGTAGCTGCAAGCATTCTGAGCGCAGCGACCTCGTCCTCGCGCAGCGTCAGGCCGGTTTCGGCCAGCAACCCGGCGAGCGGCACCACTGCCGCGCACAGCCCGCGCAGCTGCGGGTCGACCTCGTAGCGGCGGGCGATGCGAGCCGACGATTCCATCGCATCGGCACGCCCGGCACCGATCTCATCGGCGCGGCTGAGCACCGCGACGGCGTTGACCGGCGACGCCGCCGTCACCGATCGATCCATGAATGCGTCGAGGAACGCGATATCGGCGCGATGGGCATGACGGATCAGATAGATCACCGCGTCAGCATCGCTCGGACGCTCGGTGTCGGCCTCGAGGAAGTCACGGGTGCGACGCGAGTTCTCGTCGTTGATGCTGGCGAGGCCGGGCGTGTCGATGAGCGTGATCGACTCGAGCGCCGACGTGGGCCACGAGACCTCGATCGTTTCGATATTGTGTTCTTCGACGGCCCCGAGCTTGATGTCGAGCGAACCACCCGTTCGTGTGAATGCCAGCGTCTGCACCCCGCCATCGCGCATGCGCGCCGACACCTCGTACCCTTGGCCGCGGCGGTAGCGGCTGACGATTCTGGTGCATTCTCCGGCGTCGGTCGGGGCCAGCCGCTCGCCGACCAGCGCGTTGAGCAGCGTCGACTTCCCGGCCTTCACCCTGCCCGCGATTGCCACCTGCAGCGGACCGTAGAGCCGATCGACGACAGACTGCGCCTGTTCGCCGATAGCCGCCGTCGGGGCCGTTGCGACGATGTGCTTGGCGAGCGCGATCACATCGTCGGTGACGGTGCGGTTCACGGTGCCACCTTACGGGACCCGAATGCGGCGAGCGCCTTCTCGTACGTCGCCAACGCGTCGACAGTGGTTGCCACCTCGCTCGCTCGCTTCTGGCGGTCCTGTGCCGACGACTGGGCGTCTGTCTGGGCACGCAGTGCGGTGTCGGTGTATGTCCGCACCAACTCGCTGAGCCGGGTAGTGAACTCGTCGCGAAGGTCGCGCTGGATCTCGCGGATCAGGTTGCCAATCTGGTTGCCCATCTCGAACTGCACGTCGTCGAGGAACTGGCGTACCTGGCTGCGCGCCGCCTGGCGGCGAGCGGCGATCTTGCGCTTGCGATCGTCGGCGAGGCCCATGCCGCCGAACACGGCTCCGACTCCGAGCAACACCGGGTTCGAGGCGATCAACACCCCGGCCGCCGTTGGCAGAAACGTGCCGAGCATGCCGAACATGTAGATCCCTCCCTGCGCGCCGCGAATCGTGGTGATCGACTTCGAAAATGCCCTCTTCCCGCCGGAGGCGTCCTGCTCGAGCGCCTTGCCCTGCCACATGTCGGACACGTCGAACCCGGCACCGATCGGTGACAGTTCGGCGAGATCGAGGTGTTCCTCCCTCAACAACTCGACCACCTCGCCGCGAATCTCATTGCGACCCTTTTCAAGGGCGACGAACACGTCGGTGACCTCGTCAGCGACGACGGTTTGGATGTAGCGCGCCAGCTCGTCCCATTCGTCACCCTTCGTCAGCTGTTCGATCCGCTCGTCCATCATTCGCGAGATGTTCCGTGTTGCGCCCCGGAAGCGGTAGTTGACGTTGTTCGACAGGTCGGCCACGCGATCGCCGACCAACACGCTCCACTTCGCCGCAGGGCCGCGTAGGAACTCCAGCCGGGCCTTGGCACGTTCGAGATCGGCCAACGCCGCTGCCGCCGTGGCCGGGTCCGCCAGCACACGTTGTTCTGCCTTCAGGCCGGCGAGCACCTGCCCGATGATCGCCACCACGTCGGCGATCGAACGCTCGGACGCCGTCGCCTTGGCCGGGCCGACAACATCCTCACTCAGGTGCTTGATCACGTCGGGAACACGGCTGAGATTGTTGAGCGACTTGTCCTTTCGTTGTAGGGCTTCTGCCCGCAACGCGCTGCTGACTGCAACCATCGAGAGCGAGAACCCGGCCCGCTGGACGTGGCCGCGGTTGAGGTCCACGATCCGTTGCCAGTTCGGGTACAGGTCGATCTTGGTCTGGGCGAACAGCACGGTCGGGCACAGTTCGGCGGCCCGTCGCAGAAACTCGACCTCTGGGGCGCTCAACTCGGCCGAGGCGTCGCTCACGAAGATCAACCCGTCGGCGAACGGCAAGAAGCTGAGCGTGGCGGCCGCATGACCGGCACCGAGTCCGCCCATACCAGGTGTGTCGACGATCACCAGGCCCTGCTTGAGGAGTTGGCTGGGGACCACGATGTCGACGCGGTCGACTCGTTTGTGGTTGCCGGGGTTACCGGCCTCGCTGACCCAGTCGCCGACCTGGCCGACCTCGATCGTCTCCGTGGTCGGCGGATCGCCGGAAGCGCCGGACTCCGCCTTGCGGCGCACGACCGCCGTCGGCTGTTCGCCCCAACGCACGAGCGTGATCGCCGATGTCGCCAGGTCGTCGTCGACCGGGCAGACCGCCTGGCCGAGCAGGGCGTTGATCAGCGAGCTCTTGCCTTGCTTGAACTCACCGACGACGCACACCACCGTCGCCGGGCGGCGGAGACGAGCAGCGGCGATCGAGGCCCGTTCGGCGAGATCGGCCCGCCCGATCCTTTGCAAGGTCTTGGCGACCTCGATGATCAGCGAATCCGGGCCAGCGGCCGCGGCGGTATTGGGGGGAGCAGACATACCGGTCATTGACCGATATCGTCCCACACGTCTTCGGCTGCGGCTTCGGCGAGTTCGGTACTGTCGATGTCGGATGTGAAGGCGTCGAACGTCTGGGCCTCGACCATCTCGACCGCCTGCTCAACCGAGACCTCGCTGTCGTCGAACGTGTCGCTCAGGTCACCGGTACCGGCCAGATCGCTGACCGAATCGGCGACCGGGTCGATCGGGGGACGGGTCGACTCCGAGACCAGGGAAGCCGTCGAGCTATCGCCGATGGGGTCGTCGAGGAGTCCGCCGTCGCCGAGCGGGTTGTTGCCGAGG
>JANOKQ010000533.1:0-1651 GCA_031419375.1 Acidimicrobiaceae bacterium | reverse complement strand
CCCCCGACGACAGACGAGCTGCGGACCAGCCGACATAGGGCGACATCCTGCGACAGAAGGTGCCACGCGCCACCCAATTCCTTGGCGGCGTATCGCTGCGCTTTGAGGAAACGTGCCTCTGTAGG
Source organism: Acidimicrobiaceae bacterium (assembly GCA_031419375.1). Lineage (GTDB taxonomy): Bacteria > Actinomycetota > Acidimicrobiia > Acidimicrobiales > Ilumatobacteraceae > VFMC01. The sequence goes on along the minus strand of JANOKQ010000533.1, from coordinate 1,526 downwards.
TAGCTGACGATGTGTGGTCGGGGTGTGGTCGAGTGTGTCGCGCCGAGTACTTCTCAGGGGTGATGTAGTCGTTGCCCGAGCTGGGCGTCAAAAAGGTCGATTTCGGGAGGCATGGGTTGTTGTGAGTAGATCGACAAAGAATCCGAGCTCGCCGGCTCCGCCTGACTTCCTGACCGTCGAGGAGGCGTCACGGATCGCTCGCATCGGTCGCACAACCGCCTACGAAATCGCTCGCGAGTACGAGACCACAGCTGGTGCGAGCGGTCTGCCCGTCGTCAGATTCGGCAAACAGTTGCGTGTCCCGCGCTGTCTGCTCGAGGACTGGCTCGGTGGGCCGATCAGATGGCCGATCCTCAGCGACGCGACACCAGTCGCCTCTCCGGTCGCGTCGATCACGCCCGCACCGTCAGCCAGGCGCACGACCCGTCGCGCATTTCGGCCGCCCGATCAAGACACCCTGCCGTTCTCCGCGTGACCGCCATGAACGAACTTCACTGCTCCCGACCCAGGACATTGCAATGACAGACGAGTGCACAGCGACGCGAGTGTGTGGCGGTGTGTGGTGACCGTGCGCGTGACCACCTTGAAGGGCGCGGACGCTGGCGCGTACTACGTCGAGCAGCTGCCGAACTATTACCTCGACTCGGGTGAACCGCGTGGCATCTGGTTCGGCGAAGGCGCGCGCCAGCTCGTTGGCACCGGCGAAGTAGGCGATGAGGCGTTCCTGGCGGTGATGGCCGGCATGGACCCACGTCGGCCGGATCGCGACCTTGGGCGTCACTACGACGACAAGTCGGTACGCGGGTTTGACGTGACCGCGTCGACACCAAAGTCGGTGTCGGTGCTGTGGGCGCTGGGCGATCAGCACATCCGGCGTGCGGTGCTCGACGCGCACGACACCGCAGTGTGGGAACTGGCCGGCTGGATTGAGGGGCATGCGCATACCCGTTACCGGATCGGCGGTGAGGTCGCAGTCGTCGACGCCGAGGGGATCGTGGCTGCGGCGTTCCGGCAGCACACCAGCCGGGCGTTGGACCCGCAGTTGCACACACATCTGGTGATCGCGAATCGGGTCAAATCCCCGGATGGTCGTTGGTTGGCGCTCGACGCCCGTTTGATCAAACGCGACCAGCAGACCTTGTCCGCGTTGTATCACGTGGCGTTGCGGGCAGAGCTGACGGCCCGGCTCGGTGTCCGCTGGCATCAGCCCGAGCACGGGATTGCCGAAATGGCCGATGTCCCCAACGCGCTGCTGGCCGAGTTCTCGACCCGCACCGCAGCAGTAGCCCGTCGGATCGACGACAAGCTCGACCGGTTCATCGAAACGATGGGCCGTGAGCCGACCCCGCGCGAGCGTAGGCGGCTCGAGCGCGAAGCGGCCACCGGCAGCCGCCCGGCCAAGGCGCACGCCGTCGACGCACAAACCCTCCATCAGAGATGGGCCGCCCAGACACGGGCTCTCGGCTTCGAACCCGCCGATGTGATCGAGCTTGCGATCGATCACGTCGCCGGACGTGACGTTGTGG
>JANOKQ010000532.1:0-2187 GCA_031419375.1 Acidimicrobiaceae bacterium | reverse complement strand
TATGGGGGCAAAACACCTCCTAACGTCGTTGGGAGGTGTTTTGCCGCAGCGCGTTCTGCGACACCGTTGCGAACGCTGCGTCCGGACCGATCGGGCCGGTAGCCTGTTCCGCCGTGCCGTCGACAGCTCTCGCCGAACTTGCCGTAGGAACCCCCGTCGTCTCCACCATGCCCATGCGCGGAGTGCCGGAGGGCACCGCCGGCAAGGTCATCCACGTGCAGGGTCTGTCGTGGATTCGTTACTGGGTGTGGTTCGACAACGGAAAGCGGGTCGGCACGCTCGGCCGGACCAAGCTCGCCACCGTGGACGAGTGGGCGCGGCGTTTCGACGCCCCCGTCGAGTCGTCGGGTGTCGCAGCAGCCGCAACCTCGGCTGACAGCGGATCAGCGGCGGACGCCAGCGGCGACGTTGGCGGCGTCCCTGGCCACCTGTTGGAACGGTCACGGGCCGCCCGCGCCCGATGGGCAGCAAAGAAGGGCTGAGCCGCCTTTTCTTCGGCCGCCGTCAATCGGAACGGCGTCGATGCCGATGATGCAGCGAACGGAAACGACCGTTCCGTTTCGTTGTTCAAGTCGCGCCGGCGTTCGCGTCGGTGCCCAAGCGTGAGGTCGCTGACGTGTGTGGAATTGTTGCTGTCACCGGGGCCGGTTCGGCTCTCCCCATCCTACTGAACGGCCTGGCCAGGCTCGAATACCGCGGATACGATTCCGCCGGCGTCGTTCTCCAGCAGGACGGCCTTTGGATGGACAAGAAGGCCGGCAAGCTCGCTGTGCTGCTGGAATCTCTTGGTGACGATGCCCCGACCGGTCCGAGCACCGGCATTGGCCACACCCGCTGGGCCACCCATGGCAAGCCGGTCGATCACAACGCCCACCCCCATGTCGACCACAGCGGAAAGGTGGCGATCGTCCACAACGGCATCATCGAGAACTACGTCGAACTGAAGAACGCAATGATCGCCGACGGCCATCGGTTCACGTCCGAGACGGACACGGAGGTTCTCGCCCACCTGATCGGGATGGAAGTCGATGCGGGTCTGGCTCTCGCCGATGCGGTCCGATCGGCGCTCCGCAAGGTCGACGGGAGTTTCGCGATCGCCGTTCTGCATGCGGACATCCCCAATCTGATCATCGGGGCACGGCGAGGCTCGCCGTTGATCTGTGGACGTACGGATTCGCTCGGTTTGCTGGCGTCCGACATCCCGGCGATCCTGGCGCAAACCCGCGAGATCTATGTGATCGAGGACGACAACATCGTCGAGGTCACGCCCGGCTCGATCGTGGTCACCACGCTCGACGGTACGGTCGTCACGCCGCAGGCCCGTCACATCACCTGGGACCTCGAGGCGGCCGAGAAGGGTGGCTACCCGGACTTCATGCTGAAGGAGATCCACGAGCAACCGGCGGCGATCACCGAAACACTTCGCGGTCGTACGCGCGCTGACGGTTCGTTGGTGCTCGACGAGATGCGCCTGAGCATCGATCAGCTCCGGTCGATCGATCGCGTGTCAATCGTCGGTTGCGGAACGAGTTTCTACGCCGGCCTGGTCGCCAAGTACGCGATCGAACATTGGACGCGGATGCCCTGTGAGGTCGACGTCGCGTCGGAGTTCCGTTATCGCGATCCGGTGCTCGGGCCATCGACGCTCGTTGTCGGCATCAGTCAATCCGGCGAGTCCCTCGACACCATGGAGGCGATCCGTTACGCACGTAGTGCCACCAACAAGGCCAAGGTCCTGACGGTGAGCAACGTGGTCGATTCGTCGATGGCCCGCGAGGCCGACGCCGTCCTCTACACCCACGCCGGCCCCGAGATCGGCGTCGCCGCCACGAAGACCCACTTGGCGCAGATCGTCGCCATGCAACTCCTGGCGTTGTACCTGGCCCAGGTGCGCAACACCCAGCACCCGGGCGAGATCAAGGTGCTGCTGGAGATTCTCGAGTCTCTACCGGACAAAGTCGAGGCTGCCCTGGCCCATACCGACCACATCACTGCCCTTGCGCAGCGGTTCTCCGACACACGCGACTTCTTCTACCTCGGGCGTAACACCGGCTACCCCACTGCGTTGGAGGGAGCGCTCAAACTGAAGGAGATCAGCTATGTGCGTGCCGAGGCTTATCCTGCGGGCGAGATGAAGCACGGACCGATTGCGTTGATCGAGCCCGGAAGCGTGGTGATCGGCATCGC
>JANOKQ010000531.1:0-1699 GCA_031419375.1 Acidimicrobiaceae bacterium | reverse complement strand
AATGGCCAGATGTCGATCCCAGCCGAGACGCGTGCCCGATGGCACACCGAACGCGTGATCGTCGTCGATCTCGGTGACCGGATCGTCGTGCGCCCGCTCCCCGCCGACCCCATCGGCGCCCTCGTCGGCAGCTACCGGGGGCGTGGACCGAGTAGCGACGATTCCCGGCGTCAGCATCGAAACGCTGAGTCCGACACCGCACGTCGCAAGACGCGGTGAGCCTGTTCCTCGACGCCTACGCCGTCATCGCCTTACTCAAGGGGGAACCGGCCGCGACACTCGTGCAGGAACTCATTGAACACGGCGATTGTCGGCTGACAACACTCGGCGTTGCCGAGATCGTCGACCACCTCGTCCGTCTCGTCGGCGTCGAAGAGGATCAGGCCGTGCTCGACCTTGCCCAACTCGGGCTCACCAACGCAGATCCACTTGATTCGACCACGGCACTGCGGGCCGGCCTGCTGCGGGCGCGCCACTATCACCGCCGTACGCGCGCCGTGAGCCTCGCCGACTGCGTCCTCGCACAGTCCGCCGCCGACAGCAGCGGCACCGTCGTAACGTCAGACCCCCATCTCCTCGATCTGTGCCGGGAGGAACGCATCGAGATCATTGCCCTGCCCGACACCTCCGGCATGGTGTGGTCGGGCTGAGTCCTTGGCTGGGTTCTGGCATGGGTCGTTGGGCGCGTTGGGCACGTTGGATACGCTTTCGCGATGTCACTGTCTGACACCTCCGTGGCGGCCGCGCAGGCGCGGGCAGTGATATTTCGGGCCATGACGAGCGCAGAGAAATCCGCTGCCGTCGAACAGATGAGCGAGGACGCGCGCGAGCTTGCTCGCTGTGGCATTCGGAGACGGCACCCGGTTTACACACCGGAAGAAGTCGAGCATGCGCTGCACCGTCTGCTCGTCGGCGACGAACTGGCCGACCGCGCCTGGCCCGACTTCACACACCTCCGGCCATGACCCTCGCCGAATTTCTGGCTGACGTGGTCAAGCGATTGGATGACGCCTCGATTGAGTACATGATCGCCGGCTCGGTGGCCAGCTCGATCCATGGTGAACCTCGAACAACGCGAGACGTCGACATCGTGATCGAAGTGACCGAGGACTCGTTGCGGGCGCTGTTCAGCAGCCTCGACCGGGTTGCTGTGTACGTCGACGAAACACAACCCGGGCAACGGTTTGCCGCTGGCGACATGTTCAACCTGCTCGATCTGCACGGAGGGTGGAAGGTCGACCTAATCGTGCGCAAAGACCGGGCGTTCAGCGGGGTCGAGTTCGCCAGACGCCAGCATGCCGATGTTCTGGGCGTCTCGGTGATGGTGGCGACCGCCGAGGATGTCATTTTGACCAAGCTGGAATGGGCGGCGCGTTCGGGCTCGTCGCGACAGGTCGATGATGCCCGCGGAATCGTCGCCGTACAAGGGAGGGCGCTGGACCGCGAATATCTCCGACGATGGGCGGCCGAGCTGGGGGTCAGCGACCTGCTCGCCGGCATTCTCACCGAATCGGCGTGAAGCGGCAGCCCGTTCAGCCGAGCACTAGCTCGGCCATCGTTCGTAGGGTTTCGACCGGGCCACCGACGAGCATGGTGGTGACCCGACTCTCCTTCCAGGCGGCGAGGTCGTCGGCCACCTTGGCCTTCGAGCCGACGAGGCACACCTCGTCGATCATCTGATTCGGCACCGCGCCGATCG
>JANOKQ010000530.1:0-11645 GCA_031419375.1 Acidimicrobiaceae bacterium | reverse complement strand
CGATCGGCGCTCCACTGCATTGGGGTGCGCACCGCGTCGCGGTCGCCGAGGTACACGTTGTCGCCCATGCCGATCTCGTCGCCGTAATACACCACCGGTGTCCCCGGCAGCGAGAACAGCAGCCCGTTCAACAACTGGATCATCCGCCGGTCGTCGTGCAGCAGCGGGCTCAGTCGGCGGCGGATGCCAAGGTTCACTCGCATCCGCGGGTCGCCGGCGAATCGGCGGTACATGTAGTCGCGCTCTTCGTCGGTGACCATCTCGAGGGTCAGTTCGTCGTGGTTGCGCAGGAACATCGCCCACTGGCTCGACGGTGGGATGTCGGGTGTCTGCTGCAAGATGTCGACCACCGGCGTGCGGCTCTCCATCTGCACCGCCATGAACAGCCGCGGCATCAGCGGGAAGTGGAATGCCATGTGGCACTCGTCGTCGTTGCCGAAGTAGGTGACCGCATCCTCTGGCCACTGGTTCGCCTCGGCCAGCAGCATCCGTCCTGGGAACTTGGTGTCGAGATGGGTGCGCAGGTCGCGCAAGAACTCGTGGGTCTTGGGCAGGTTCTCGCAGTTCGTCCCCTCCGCTTCGAACAGGTACGGCACGGCGTCGAGACGGGCGGCGTCGACGCCGAGGCGGAACCACTTGTCCAGCGTGGCGAACATCGCCCGGCGAACGTCGGGGCTCTCGAAGTTCAGGTCGGGTTGATGCGAGTAGAAGCGGTGCCAGTAGTACTGCTGGGCGACCGGGTCCCAGGTCCAGTTCGATGTCTCGAAGTCTTGGAAGATGATGCGCGCCTGCGAGTACTTGTCGGGGTCGTCGCTCCACACGTAGAAGTTGCGGTACCGGCTGCCGGGCGGTGAAGTGCGGGCCCGTTGAAACCACGGATGTTGATCCGAGGTGTGGTTCATCACCAGTTCGATCACCACGCGCAGGTCGCGGGCGTGCGCGGCTTTCAAGAACCTGCGGAACGAGGCCATGTCGCCATAGGCCGGGTTGATCGAGTTGTAATCGGCGATGTCGTAGCCGTCGTCGCGTAGCGGCGACGGGAAGAACGGCAGCAGCCACGCGGTGTTGACCCCAAGGTCGACGAGGTAGTCAAGGTGCTCGGTGAGCCCGTCGAAATCACCGGTGCCGTCGCCATTGCTGTCGGCGAAAGAACGCACGTGGAGTTGGTAGATGATGGCGTCCTTGTACCAGTCGTGGGTACCGGTTGCGGTCATGGAAGAGCCCGAATCTGCAAGATGTGCACTCCCGTCACGTCGGGGTCCAAGATGACGCCGTTGTGCGCCCCGGACCATTCGTAGGTGTGGCCACCGAAGACGTCGACCACCTGATAACGATCCCACGGACCGGGGCCGAACGCACTGAGGTCTAACGTCACCGTGCCGACCTGCACGTTCCACTGGTCCGTCGAGGCGACCACGACGATCGGGTCATCGCACACCGGACCAGCCGCGGTGTGGTCTGCGCCGGGGCTGGTGGACCTGCTGGTGTCGGCCGTGTGCGCCGAGGTCTTGGAGTAGACCACGATGCGTTCGTTGTCGCAGTGGTGGAAGCGGAGCGTGCGGTCGTGGTGCAGGGCGCGGAACCGGCGGCGGATCTGGTTGACCAAGGTGATCTCGGCGGTCAGGTTGGCCGCGGCAGACGACCACGTGGACAGCTGGTACTTCTCGCTGTCGACGTACTCCTCGGCACTGTTGCGGGCAACGCTGGCCATGGTCTCGAACGGTGGTCCGTAGATGCCGTACGACGCGCTGAGCGTGCCGGCCAACACGAGTCGCTCGACGAAGCAGGCATGAAGGCCCTGTTGCAGTTCGGCGGTGAGGATGTCGGGCGTGTTCGGCCACGAGCATGCCCGGAAGTGTTCGGCCGCTTCACCGGTGGTGAGGGCGGTGAAGTAGTCGCGTATCTGGCTGGGACTGTGCTGCCATGGGAAGTGCGTGTAGGACTGGGTGAACCCCACCTTGGCCAGTTGCAGCATCACCGTCGGCGAGGCGAACGCCTCGGCGAGAAAGATCACGCCCGGATCGTCTGCATGGATCGTGGCGATCATCCATTCCCAAAAGGGAAACGGTTTGGTATGGGGGTTGTCCACCCGGAACACCCGGATGCCGAGGCGGTGCCAGTGGCGGACCACGTCGGCGAGTGCCTGCCACAGCTCGCGCCAACGCGGTGTGTCGAAGTTGAACGGGACGATGTCCTCATAGCGTTTCGGCGGGTTCTCGGCGCAGGCAATGGTGCCGTCGGGCCGGAACTCGAACCACTCGGGATGCTCGCTGATCCACGGATGATCCGGGCTGCACTGGAACGCGATGTCAAGCGCCACTTCGATGCCCCGCGCGTTCGCTTCGGTCACGAGCGTGACGAGATCGGCCTCGGTTCCGAGTGACTGGTGAATGGCGGTATGGCCACCGCTGCGATCACCGATCGCCCAGGGGCTGCCGACATCGGAGTCGGTGGCAAACAGGGTGTTGTTCGGGCCCTTGCGATGCGACCGCCCGATCGGATGGATCGGCGGCAGGTACACGATGTCGAAACCCATCTCGGCGACTGCATCGAGGCGACCGACCGCATCGAGCAGCGTGCCATGCCGACTGGGGGCTTGGTCATCGGAGGCGACGAGGGTCGATCTCGGAAAGAACTCGTACCACGCACCGCAACCCGCCAGCACCGAGCCGACGGTGATGGCGTGCGTTCCGCTGCGGACTCGAACCTCGCTCCCAGCCGACGCGTTGGCGTGGTGCAACGACACCTCGTCGAGATCGGTCGAGAGCCCGGCCTGGCGCTTGCGCGTGATCCGTTGCTCCCACGTGGCGACATCGTCGATCCACGCTTCGACGACGAACTCGACGGTGCCGATCGTGTCGAGGGACAGCTGCGCGGCGAACCGGTCGCTGCCCGCAGCGGTCATCGTTACGGCTTCCCAGGCGGCCGGTGCGCCCACTGCATTGCGGCGGTGCAACAGTTGGGCGCGGATCTCATCGTGTCCGTCGACGCACACGGTTGCACACACCGTGACGGTGTCGCCAGCCGTTCGTTTCGCCGGATAGCGGCCACCTTGCACCGACGGCTGCACATCGAACACCGCGACGCGGGCGGGAGGTGCGACCCCGGCGGGAGGGCCGGACTCAACGAATCGATCATCAGCCACCGCACCACTATTGCCGCTCGACACGCCTCGACGCGTCAGACCACTCCGGTTGCCCAGGCCAACGTGCCAATCCTGCAGAACACTCTGGTTTCGATCCTGGTGATTGCGGGTAAGGCCACCGGTCGGCTCCACGACACACATCGACGCTTCGAGAGGTGAACCATGACAGCCAGGAACGACCGCCCGAGTCGAGCTAACGAGTTGGTGCAGCCGCCCAGATGGGCCCGCCGGGCCGCATGCTCGGGGCGATCGGCGCTGTTCTTCGGGTACGCGCTCGAGCGAGACGAGCAACGGCTCGAGCGGGAAGTGCAGGCGCTGCAACTGTGTGCCGAATGCCCCGTTCGGATTGTGTGCAGAGACCATGCTCGGAGCAACCGCGAGCTGGGGATCTGGGGCGGCGAGGACGATCTCACCCGCAAACGGGCGATGCGCGAGCAGGCCAGCGAGGTCGAGCTGCTGGTACGCGGTGGTGCGGATACCAGGACCGCTTCGTCGTAGCAAACGTGTGCTGGCCGCCGGGCCTGGCGTTCAGGGGTGATCAGGCGGCGATGATTCTCGCCGGCACGCCGACCGCGGTTGCTCCATCGGGCACATCGGTCATCACGACGGCGTTGGCGCCGATCCTGGCACCATCACCGATTCGGATATGTCCCAGAATCACCGCACCCGCGCCCACCTCGACGTTGCGGCCGAGGATCGGCGCGCCACGGTCACCGATCGCCTTGATGCCGATGGTGACGTTCTGGCGGATGATGCACCCGTCGCCGATCTCGACATACCCGTTGATGACGATCCCCGAGTGATGGTGGATCTCGACTCGGCGCCCGATCCGCACGTCGAAGGGGATCTCGATTCCTGATGTCGAGCGGACGCGCCGCTCGCCCCAGCGATACAGCAAGCTCAGTGGGACGCGCAGGGACCGATTGCGGACGCCCATTCGGAGGTTGCCGAACCGGTGCACCAGGAGGGCCCGAAAGCCGGGGGAGTGCCAGTCGCGCCCGTGGGCCCGGAAGTCCTCGGCGATCAGTGCACGAAAACTGATCCCGCCAGGGTTTTCATACGCCCGGTTCTCGCCGTCGTTCGGGCACTGCCCGAAGGTCGACGGGTACACGACGTCGGTCTGTTGGCCAAGGGTGACCCGGGCGCGGGCGGCCGAATCACCATTGCATGGGCCGCCGTGCGAGAAGGTGGGGTGAACCGGCACCACAGTGGGCTCGACCCCTCCCTGCTCGGCCGAATCACCATTGCATGGCCACATCGTTGTCATTGCGTCCTTTCGGCGGCGTAACGAGCGCCGACGGTAGTCAGCATGGGTGCGGGAGTGCGGCGGTCGGTGTTGGGGGATCGCCCGGCAGCGGCGGGGTGGGTGGCGGAGGCATCGGGATCGGCGATGGTTCGGGGGACACAGTCATCATCGTAGGTACCCAGTGGTGTGATCTGCGAAACCAGGCGGCCGACTGGCCACCAGCGATGCCGCCCACCAGTCGAGATTCACGACGCGTCGGTCGTGTTCCAGGCACGTACCAGACCGATCTCGTGGGCGCGCACTGCGGCCTGGGTGCGGTTGTTCACTCCGAGCTCGCGAAACGTCTCGCGCACGTAGGTGCGGACCGTCTCGGTCGAGATGAACAGCTCTGCGGCAATGTCACCATTCGACAATCCTTGCCCGAGCATGGCCAGCACCTCGCGTTCGCGCGGCGTGAGCTGACGCCCGAAACCGGCGAAGCGACTTCGTTTCGATTCGGTCGGTGCGACCGGTTCGCCGCGCGCGACCTGCTCGAGGATGGACACGAGCTCCTCTGCCGTGGAGGTCTTCGATACGATGGCCGACACCCCGGCATGCAGTGCTGCGGGCACGAACTCGCCGGCGGTGTTCCAGGTGTAGAGCACGACATGGTCGACGAAGGGTCCGTTGATCATCGCCTTGGCCCGGTCGAGGGCCTGCCGCCTTCCGCCGAAGGTGTCGAACAGGGTGATCTCGGCGCGAACGTCGGGTTCATCGCCAACTTCGATGTCGACGATGCGGACCCGTTCCGGGAATTGGCCGACGATGCCCGCCAGCCCTCGCACGATCACTTCGAAATCGTTCACCAAGGCAATCCTGATCGGGCGCGTGCCGATGGATTCGCGTCTGACAGCGAGCGCCGTCGATTCGGTATCAACAATCATTGGATGCGCACGTACCCCCGTTCGGGTGAACTCAAACCTCTCAATTGGCCGTTCCGCTGTCAGGCGAAATCAGATGATCCACCAGCTCCGAAATCGATGCCGTCGCTTGACACACGACGGTGTCGGCTCCTCCGTAGTAGATGTCGAGTCGATCATCGTCGGGCCGGTGGACAGACCCGCACGGGAAGACGACGTTGCCCACGTCGCCGGTACGTTCATACGGCTCCGTGGGTGACAGCAACCAGCGGTTGCACCGATGGCGAACGATCCACGGCTCGTCGAGATCCAACAGTGCCGCACCAACGCGGTAGACCGCGCCCGACATCGTGGACCGCACACCGTGGTAGATGAGTAGCCACCCTTCCGATGTCTCGATCGGAGGCGGTCCGATACCGATCCTGGCGGCATCCCACCATCCTCCCGGTCGGCGGGTCATCACCTGTTGCGGGTGGCTCCAGCTCTCCAGGTCATCGGGCGAGCGAGACATCCAGATGTCGGCTGCGCCGCTCGTCGCGACGACCGGGCGATGAAGCAACAGCCACTGCCCATTCACCCGCCGGGGGAACAGGGCTGCGTTCTTGTCCTCGGGCGGGAGGACGATGCTGCCATGTTCGATGGCGCTGAAGTCGGCGGTGATGGCGAGGTAGACGCACGGCCCCGGCGGGCCGTACGCCGTGCAGGTGATGACGTACCGGTCGAGTTCGTTGATGAAACTGACCCGCGCGTCCTCGAAACCCCACTGCCACGGGATGTGCGCCTGGTCGGGTTGCAACAGGGGCTCGGGATCGACCAACCAGTTGGTCACCCCGTCTGCCGATTTAGCGACGTGGATCGACGACAAACCGCAGCGATCCTCGATCCGGACAAGCAGAACGACGTCACCGCTGGGCAGCCGTGTTGCTCCAGGGTTGAAGACCGAGTTCGCCGGAAAGGGCAGGTCGGCCGCAGTGAGGATCGGGTTGTGGTCGCTACGACGAAACACGCGCCGTCTCCGGTGCGGGGGTGCGGCTGATCAACGCATGCTTCACGCTTCGATACGTGTGCGCACAGCGGTGGAACGACAGGGTCGACTCGGCCCCGCAGTTGCGGTTGACATCGTGGGGCCCCAGCCCGTCGAAACAGGCACCGGTGGACGCGTCGCCGACAGCGACCCCGAGCCGGTTGTTGCCGAGGAACCACGACCATGCCCGGTCAACGGCCAGCATCGACTCGGAGCTTTCCGTGAGCGACCACGCAGCGGCGTGAGCATCGGCCATCGCAGTGGCTTCGAGCGGTTGCTCGTCGCCTGACCAGCGCACATCGCGACTGGCCTCGACACCGAGGTGGCCAGGGAAGCGGTAGTGATCGCCCTGTTGGCAGATGGCATCGAGCCAGCTCAGCAGCTCGGTGCCGTTGTCAATCATGGCGGGATCCCCAACAACGGTGCCCACACGCAGGAGTGCTTCGGCCATACGCGGATTGTCGTAGCTGAGTCGTGGTTCGAACCAGCGCCACGTCCGGTCGGCCTGCAACTTCCACCGCGTCATGACCGGGCGCATCCGCTCCAACGAACGCATCACCTCCGGGTCGAGGTGGGCCGCGGCGGCGAGTCCAAGCGCGGTGTACGCGAGCGTGCGCGTCGGCGCGGCGGCTGCGTCGAAGTCGGCGGTGAGCTCGAGCATCAGCTCGAGGCCGTCGGTACTGAGCAACGACTCCATTGCCGCCATCTCGCCAAGACCCCAGACGGCGCGACCGACATGGTCGCCCGCCGCAGGCTGGTCGAGCCACCGGCGATCCCACGACATGAAGTTGCGCATGGTGCCATCGGGTCCTGCGGCAGACCGCAGGTACGCCAGCTGGCGGGTGGTGTTGATATGCCATCGTGCCGCGATCGCGGGTATCGAGCTCTGCGCGAGTCGCGCGCTGATGGGCAGCATCCGCCCGACATCGTCAACGCAGTAGCCCTCCTCCAGCCGCGGGACGAGACCGCGCGCGTGTTGGAAGACGGCGGTGTCGTCGGTCAGCACATCGAGGTGCAACGTGGCGAGCTGTACGTCGAGTCCCCGCCTCGGCTGCGAGGCCAGCAGGACCGGGGCGGTGCGACGGGTGGTGAGTCGAGATGGCGTGCTGATCTCGAGCAGCAGCTCGGCGATGGTTCGCCCGACAGTCGGCCAGGTCATCGACTCGGCCACGCGGTGAGCGGCGCGGAGTGCTTGGGTCCGGATGGGCCCGTCGAAGAGCAGAGCGTTCACCGCCGCGGCGAACGCCCTGGCGTCGCCGAAGTCGACGAGGGTGCCGGCTCCATCGGCGAGGATGTCCTGGGCGTATCGGTACGGCGTCGAAACAGCCGGGCACCCGGCAGCGACAGCGAAGGTCAGCGCCCCGGAAACGATCTGATCCGAACCCGCATAGGGGGTACAGAACACATCGGTGACTGAGAGCAGCTCGGCGAGCTCGCTCACGGCCAAGAAGCGGTCGAGGAAGATGATGTGATCACCAAGGCCGAGCGCTTCGACCTTGCGTTCGAGGCTGGACCGGTATGCCTCACCGTGTCGGCGTTCGACTTCGGGGTGGGTGCGGCCGGCGATGACATACACAGCCGCCGGGTTCGCGGCAACGATGTCGGTCATCGCGTCGAGCGCAAGTTCGATACCTTTCCCCGACGACAGCAGGCCGAAGGTGGTGAGGACGGGACGCCCGATGCCGAGACCGAACTGCTGGCGCACGGCATCGGCGTCGTACTCGCCGTACATCTCGATCGGCGCACCATGGGGAACGATGCGGATGGCGTCGGCCCGGCACGTCTCCTGCTCGAGTAGTAGCCGACGGGCGGTGCCGGTGAACACTGTGACGGCTGCGGCACGGCGGCACAGCTGATGAATCACCCGGGTCTGGCCCGCGGTGAACGGTGACAAGACAGTATGAAGCGTGACGCTGATCGGCACCGTGACGCTGTTGACGAGATCGAGCAAATAACTGCCGTCGTGACCTCCGAAGATCCCGAATTCGTGCTCGATCAGAACGGCGTCGAAGCCTCCGTTGTTGATCTCGGTCGCGGCTGCGGTGTAGCTCGATCGGTCGTCGCGCACGATCCGCCGTGAAGGTTCCCGGGGATCATCGCGAGTCGTGGGAGCCGTGTGTAGCACCGTAAAGATCGTGACCTCGACGCCCACCTCGATCAGGCTTTTCTCAACGTCGGCGGTGAAAGTGGCGATTCCGCAAGCCGTGGGTGGGTACGTCCCGATGAGCGCTACGTGCATGAGCTGCAAGTACCCAAGTTCACCCGTTGGCAAACGACCCGGGCCCCCTTCGGCCCGAGCCGGGCCCCCTTCGGCCCGAGCCGGGAGCCGTCTGGGGCTGGCGTCAGGTATTGGGTGTGTGCCAATCGCCTTGGCTGTTGACGACGCGGATCTCGTATGGCCGCATCGCCTCCATGAGCCGAGCGACTCGCGTCGCATCCGACTCCGTATCGGCAAACGCTGCCACGACGACGATGTTCCGACCCGGTGCCTGCGGTTGGCTCCAGGCGCGTTCACCGGCGTGCCTGCCACCCCCACCGAGCATGCCGAAGATGACCCCACCGAGTACCGCTGCAAACGTGCCGGCGATCAGCGCTACGGCAAGTGATCCGTTGACCACCGCGATGAGCACCGTTGCTGCAAGGCCGACCACGACTCCGCCCAACAACGACGAGGCGCCAATGCGCTTGTTGGGTAAGTCGACGATCCCCTCGCTGTCTTCGGGATCGGCGGGAACGATGCTTGCCTCGGCGGGGCGGACCATCAGCGCGACAGGGCGCTGAGGCTCATGGGCCGCGAGCATCTGGTGCAGCATCTGCACACCGTCGTCTTCACCGACGATGTGGGCGATGACCGTGGGCTCCGATAACACATTGGTCTCGCCCCGGTTAGCCGCTGTCGTGTCCCGGTCGGGCTCCGAGACGGGCGTATTCAAAACCCGGGCGCGGTACGAGTCGTCGCCGCCGACGGCAGACGCGGGGCGTGCGTTTGCGGGATCCTTCATTTCGACGACCGTGTGGTTCGGAAAGTGTGCGGTGGTGTAATCGAGCAGCGTGACCATGTCTGATCTGTACCCCTGTCTGGCACGGCTCAACCCGAGCGCGCCACGGTGGGGGTGAATGCCCGTCAGAGCTGCCGATGGGCCTCGATATCGGTCTCGGGCTCGTTGGTGATGAACGAGAATCGGCCGTCGGCTTCCAGCACCCCAATGCGGATTTGTTCGATCGACGCAATCCCGTGCTGGCGCGCCTCGGAGTGGATCTCTTCGACGGTGAGCCGCTCCAGCCGCATCGCCCGCTGGTTCAGCTGCCCGTTGCTGATCACGATCACGGGTACACCCTCGACCCCGCTGCGGAACCGCTTCGACCGAAATGCCACGTAGCTCGTCGCGACGACGATGAGCGTGAGCGTTCCGGCAGCGAGTACGGCACCCGTGATCGACATGTCCTCTTGCGTGATCGCTTGTTGAACGACGTCGCCGAGGACGATCAACAGCACCATCTCAAAGCTCGACATCTCGGCCAGTTCGCGTTTGCCGGTGGCGCGCACGAGTGTCCACAGCACGACGTACATCACTGCGGCGCGAGCGATGAGTTCCATCAGGGAAGCACCCAGGTCGTGATCTTGAATCGATCGATGAGGGCGGCGCCGATGGTCACGGTGACCACGGAGGTCCGCTTCCATTGCACGCCTGGCTCGACGCGCATGTCGAGGGCCATCTCGAATCGGTCGCTGGGCGTCAGGTCGCTGGCCATTTCGGGCTCGGTTGCTTCGACGGTGACGGGAGCGTCGAACACATAGGTGACTTCGGTGTCGTCGCGCTCGATCGAGCTCGGGTCGGGAGACACGGCGTTCTGGTCGAATGCTTCGACGTAGCCGGAGCTCAAGGTGATGCCGATGTCGCCGGCGAAGCCATGGGGAGCGACGAGCAACAGGCGCCACGGCACCGCCAGACCGGGGCGGGCAACACGCGGGTAGACCAGTTCGATACCAATGTCGCCACTCCCGGTGCGCCGCTCGGTCGCGCTGCGTACTCCGAGAAATCCGGTTGCCCCGATACCGATCACGGCCACGACGATGGCGAGGACACACCGGCGCGCCGCGCGGTCGTGGCACCCCGCCCGCAAGCCGTCGTCAACGGGGAAAGTGGTACCCGGGTCGGCCTGCATCGGCCGCGCGATACCCGGCGGCAACGGGGTTCAGACCTCGGGCGTCGGCTACCTGCCTGGCGGCCGAAGTCGGGGCTGGTCAGGGCGTGCAAGCACGAGCGGATCGAGCCGGGCGAGCAGCTCGGGGTCGAGGCCGGGTTGCTCGGTTGTCAGTAGCTGGCGCACGCTGACACCGGCGGCTTCGGCCCGGTGGACGATGTCGGCGGCCGCGTCGTAGCCCAGTTCGGGTGCGAGCGCGGTCATCAGAGCAGGCGTGCTCTCGGCGTAGCTCGCCATCTGCGCCACGTTCACCGTGAGGTCACGAATGCATTGGCGTAGCGGTGCGGCGACCGCGCTGAGGAGGTCGATCGAACCGAGCAGGTTGCGGGCCATCACCGGCAGCGCAGTGTTGAGTTGCAGGGTCGACATCGTTGACGCGAACACGATCGCGGCATCGTTGCCGACAACCTGCGCAGCGACTTGTTGCACCACCTCGGGAATCACCGGGTTGACCTTGCCGGGCATGATCGAGCTTCCCGCTTGCAACTCAGCCAACTGGATCTCGCCGAGGCCATTCGCCGGCCCCGAACCAAGGAGGCGAAGGTCGCCGGCAATCTTGTGCAACGACAGCGCGACGCTGCGCAGCGCTCCGCTCGTCTCGACGACCGCATCGTGGGCGCTCTGGGCTTCGAAATGATCGTGAGCCTCGGTGAAGGCGATGTGCGTACGGTGGCTGATCTCCGCGGCAACCGACCGACCGAAACCCGGTGGAGCGTTGAGTCCGGTGCCGACCGCGGTGCCGCCGATGGGGAGCTCGCACAGTCGCTCGCGCACGCCCTGCAGTCGCTGAACGGAGAGCTCGGCGGCCCTGGCCCATCCACCAACTTCCTGCCCGAATGTCATCGGAACGGCATCCATCAGATGCGTTCGCCCGGCCTTCACGGTGATCTCGTGTCGTTGCGCGAGGGCCCGAAGTTCACCGCCGAGGGCCACCAGGCCCGGGATCAGCTCATCGACGATCGCTCGTGCCGCGGCGATTCGCAGTGCCGTCGGGACCACGTCGTTGGACGACTGTGATGCGTTCACGTGGTCGTTCGGGTGTACCGGCTGGCCCATGATTTCGGCAGCGCGATTGGCGATCACCTCGTTGACGTTCATGTTCGTGCTGGTGCCAGAACCCGTTTG
>JANOKQ010000529.1:0-3883 GCA_031419375.1 Acidimicrobiaceae bacterium | reverse complement strand
TCGTCGTCCGCCCGGTCGATCTCATCGATCAACAGCACAGGCGAGATGAGGCTGCCGTGGTCGATCGCTTGCAGCAGCGCCCGCTTCAGCAGGAAGCGTTCGTTGTACAGTTGGTCCTCCAGGGCATTTGTGCCAAGGCCGCGGGCCTCACCACTGGCCTCGGCGGCGCGGAGGTGGAGGAGCTGGCGGGAGTAGTCCCAGTCGTACACGGCCTGGGCGGCGTCGATCCCCTCGTAACACTGCAGGCGGATGAGGAGACCGCCCGTCCAGCGGCTGAGCACCTTGGCGACCTCGGTCTTGCCGACACCAGCCTCGCCCTCCAGCAGCAGCGGGCGGCGCAGCGACAACGCGAGGAACACCGCCGTCGCGAGCCCTTCGTCGGGGAGATAGCCGTGCGAGCTCAGCGCTCGCGCGACCTCGGCGGGGGAGGTGCTCGATGTGACCATCGCGCATCAGGTTAGGGGGTGTCGAAGCTTCGTGTGCCTGCCATGCTGGGGTTCGTGGAGACGGAACAAACAATCCGCGTGCATGCCCCAGCGGCGGCGATCGTCAGCCTCGTGGTTGAATCCAGAGCTGATGGGTCCGTGACGGCCAGCGCCATGGTTCGTGACGGCAGCGACTGGCATGGCATGTTGCGGGCAGCCGACGGCGATCGCTACTGGCTGGTGGTCGATGGTGTTGGGCCGCTGCTGGACCCGTCGGCGTTCGACATCGAGATGACCCCCCGTGGCCCAGTGAGCGTGGTGCGCGCCGCTCCGTGGCCGGCGGGCAAGACCCTGCGGTCGTCGCATTTGCCGCGACGATCGATGCCGGTGGTGTACGAGATGCATGCCCGCGGGTTTGCCCGAACGTTTGCCGGGGCTGCCGGCCACTTTGCCTACCTGGCCGATCTGGGCGTGAATGTGATCGAGTTGATGCCAGTCCATCCGTTCGACTCCGCCACCAATTACTGGGGGTACATGCCAATCGTGTGGGGCGCGATCCATCGCGAGTACGCCGAGGGTGACGATGCCCCGGCCGAGCTGATGGCGTTGGTGCGTGATGCACATCACCGCGGCATTGAGGTGTGGGTGGATGTGGTGTTCAACCACACGGGTGAAGGCGACGCGACGATGCCCACGTGGAGCCTGCGCGGTCTCGACGATGCCGGCGCCTACCGCCATCATGCCGACGGCACCTACACCGGTGACAGCGGGTGTGGTAATGACATCGATCCGGCGAACGAAAACGTGCGTCGGCTGGTGATCGAAGCGCTCGACCGCTACGCCGACCTTGGCGTCGACGGCTTCCGTTTCGATCTTGCCTCGCTGCTCACCCGGGACGGTGGCGAACTCGTTCGGCGCATCGGCGACTGGGCCGAACAGCGTGATGTCGACCTCATTGCCGAGGCGTGGGACCTGGCCGCCTATCAAGTTGGCGGGGCGTTCCCCGACGACCGGTGGATGCAGTGGAACGACCGGTTCCGCGACGACATGCGCGGGTTCCTGCGATCCGAGCCGGGGCTGGTGCCCTGGGTCGTTCAGCGGGTGATTGGCAGCCCCGATCTGTTCGGCGATGGGCCGCCACGATCGGTCAACTTCCTCACCGCGCACGATGGCTTGACGTTGCATGACCTCACCGCGCTCACCAGCGACCGGCATCGGTCGTGGGACTGCGGTCCGGAGCTGCGCGAGCAGCAGATGGCCAACGCGTTCGGCCTGCTGCTGCTGTCGGCCGGTGCGCCGATGTTCGTGATGGGCGATGAGTTCGCCCGCACTCAACAGGGCCATGACAACCCGTACGACATCGACAGTGAGCTGACGTGGGTCGACTGGGGCCGTCTCGAACAGTGGCAGGGATTGCACGACACGGTGCGCAGGCTCATCAGGATTCGCGGGCGTGGCGACTTCTCGGACGTGCGCTGCTACGGCACCGAGGGCCCGGTCGATGTCACCCACGGCTCGCGTTCGCTGGCATGGTCGGCGGGAGGCGTCTACGTGATGGCCAACATGTGGTTCGAGGATCTCACGTTCCGAGTGCAGGAACCGGGCGCATGGGTGCAGGTGCTGTCGACGTCGGACTTAGGTGCGGCGGCCATTGAAACGTCCGAGTCCGTCGTCGTGCCACCGCGGTCGGTTGCGGTGTTGGTGAAGGACATGCGCGGGTGATCGTCGACATCCAGTTCAACCCGACCGTCGAGCCGTGGGAGTCGATCCGCGAGGGCGTCTCCGTAGCCGAATCGGCCGGGTTTGGCACGGCGTGGGTGTTCGACCACTTCGATGGGGCGATGCTCGGCGGTACCACGATGCTCGAGTGCTTCACGCTGCTCGGGGCGATGGCGGCCAGTACCACCACGATCGGCCTCGGTACGTTGGTGGCCAACGTTGTCAACCGGAATCCGGGTGTGCTGGCCGCCAGTGCGGCGTCGGCGCAGGCGATCAGCAACGGGCGGTTCACGCTCGGCCTCGGTGCCGGGACTGCGCCGAACACCCGTTGGTCCGCAGAACACGGGCACCTCGGCATCGCTCTGGCCGTAACGATGGCCGAACGACATCAACTCCTCGACGCAGCCCTCACCGATCTCGACCGGTGGTGGAGCCCTGATCGGCCCGCCGAAGTGGCGACGTTCCCGCTGCCGTCGCCGCGCCCGCCGGTGATCGTCGGTGTCAACAGCGAACCGCTGGCCGCACTCGCCGGCCGCCGGACCGACGGGATCAACGTGCGCGGCGACCACCCGCGCCTCGACGCGATCGTCGTCGCGGCAGTCGAGGCGCGTCGCGGCACCGACCGGGTAGGCGAGGCTTTGGATGTGTCGGTGTGGGCGGCATGGGACGACGCCCTCGCCGACCCCGAGCACCCGCAGCGTCGCCGCTGGGCAGCGCTCGGCGTCACCCGTTTGGTGATGGTGTTCCTTCAGCCGCACGACCCCGCCGCGATCGCGCGGTTCCTGGGGTAGCCGACCAGCGCCGCTTGAGTGGAGCGTCCGGTTGTCGACAAAACCACGTCCACGGTGGTTTTCTCGACAAGGTGCACGACCTCTCCCGGCTTCTGTGCCTCGACATGGTTCCTGCGGTAGCCGACCAAGGACATGGGCGGGTGCTCGGGCGGCGTGCTCGGCGGCATCGGATGTTGCGGTGGTGCGATGCACGAACGAGGCGTCCCGACACTTCCACGATGTGCAGATGATCATACTTCCGTTACCATTGGAGTATGCGCAGTATGAAGCACCGCCTCACCGTGACCGTCGATCCGGAATTGATCGAAGCCGGTCAGCGCGCGGTGAAATCGGGCGAAGCAGACTCCATCAGCGGCTGGGTCAGCGCGGCGCTCGAGGACAAGATCCGTCATGACCGAAAGCTGTCGCTGCTGGCTGCCGCGGTCGCCGACTTCGAGAAGGAGTTCGGCGAGATCACGGCCGAGGAGATCGCCGCCCAGCATCGCTCGGACCGACAAGACGCAACCATCGTCCGTGGCCCGCGTCGACCAGCGACCCGAAGCTCGAAGTCCGCGTGAGCCTCGTACTCGACAGCGGGGCGCTCGTCGCACTAGAACGAAACGAGCGCCCGATGTGGGTCCGGCTCAAGGCCGCGCAGATGGAAGGCAACTTTCCAATCACTCATGGCGGAGTTCTCGGGCAGGTGTGGCGTGGGGGTCCACGCCAAGCCCGCCTGGCTCAGGCACTCAGCGGAATCGACGTGCGGGCATTGGACGAGGCGCTGGGGCGAGCCGCTGGGCAACTCCTCGCTGCCGTAGGCCACTCCGATGTGATCGACGCCGCAGTCGTGCTGCTCGCTGCTGACGGGGACGAAATCGTCACCGTCGACCGTGACGACCTTGCACAACTCGCCGCAGTATCCGGCCGCCACGTCGAGTTGGTGCATCCCTGATCGCCGGTTACACGGGT
>JANOKQ010000528.1:0-3706 GCA_031419375.1 Acidimicrobiaceae bacterium | reverse complement strand
GGTACTCGACAACCATCCCGCTGCTCAGGTGGCGTGGCTGCCGCGGCGCCAAGATATGGTCTCGTTCTTAGCATCCCGGTTGCGGCCCGGTGATGTGTGCATCTCGATGGGCTGCGGTGACATCGCTTCGTTCCCATCCGAGGTGATCGACCAGCGCGCGGGCGTTGGCGGCGAATCGTGACGGCCCGCACCAGCAGCTCCCTGGCTGCGTCGATCGCACATGCGGCGCAGATCCTCGGTGTCCTCGGCGAAGCCGGTGTTCCCCTGGCACCCCTCACCACCTACCGGGTCGGCGGTTGTGCAGCGTTGTTCGTCCGTCCACGCTCGACCGCGGATCTCGGTGTTGTGTACGAGGCGGCGTCGGCGTCGGGCCTGCCGGTGCTGATCGTCGGACGCGGCTCGAACCTGCTCGTCGCCGATGAAGGGTTCGCCGGGATTGCGCTCACGCTTGGATCGTTGTGCACCGACATCGATATCGATCTGCCCGCACAACGGGTGGTGACCGGTGGCGCAGTGGCGCTTCCGGTGCTTGCCAGGCGCACGGTTGCCGCGTCGCTGACGGGTCTGGAGTGGGCTGTCGGCGTTCCCGGTTCGGTGGGCGGTGGGGTGCGGATGAACGCGGGCGGTCACGGCTCGGACATCGCCTCGTCGTTGATCGACATCGAGCTGTTCGATCTGGTCCGCGGGCAGTCCGTGACAATCGCCGCGGAGTGCCTTGGCCTCCGGTTTCGAGGCTCGGACCTCGGGGACCACCAGGTGGTGCTGAGTGCTCGCCTGCAACTCGCCGAGGGTGACCAGGCGCAATCGGAGGCCAAGCTTGACGGCATCGTGCGGTGGCGGCGCGAGAACCAACCCGGTGGGCAGAACGCCGGCTCGGTGTTCGTCAACCCCGTGCCGGGCGAGGTGACTGCCGGAGCGTTGATCGATGGTCTCGGCATGCGCGGCTTTCGTATCGGTTCGGCGCAGGTCAGCGACAAGCACGCCAACTTCGTTCAGGCCGACGCCGGTGGGCAGGCCTGTGATGTGGTGGCGGTGATCGCCGAGGTTCGCCGCCGTGTGCGTGAAGCGACGGGCTACGCGATGCGCAGCGAGGTACGTCTCGTGGGCTTTGTCGCCGAAGCCGCCGAAGACGCCGAAGCTGGCGAAACGGCCGAAGCTGGCGGGGTTCAGTGGTGACCGAGCCCACGCCGCGCGAAGGCGAGATGGTGCCCGACTCGGTGCTCGACGAGTTGAAGCAGGCCTTCGCCGCCAGCCTCGCAACCGAGCTCGCGCCGCAGCCGGTCGAGCCCGCGCCGCAGCCGGTCGAGCCCTCGGCCGAGCCGTTGATCCCGACGGCACCGCTGGAGGTGCGCGCCATGGTCGGCGACCCCGATGGCACGGCTCCCGGGGCGTACGACCCCACGGCCAAAATGGTCGATGACGGCGTCGATGACGGCCTCGGCGCGCTCGTGGCGACGAAGCCCACGATCGTGATCGGCGACGGCGACAATGATCTGCCCGACGCCGTGTACCTCGACGAAGCCCGCCCGACCAGCGCAGGCGGTGACAGTGCCAGGCGGGGTGACAGTGCCAGGCGGGGTGACAGTGCCAGGCGCGGTGACAGTGCCAAGCGCGGTGACAGTGCCAGGCGCGGTGACAGTGCCAAGCGCGGCGGCGACACCGGTGGCGGGGCGACGATCGTCATCGGTGACGAACTCGACTCGACCGGGGCCTTCGACGCTGTGGAGGTCTCGACGAGATCGATGGATCCCCGGGTACGGGCCCGCAGGATCGCGGTCAAGCGGGCCAAGGGGCGGCGTCGGCTGCTGTGGGCCGGCGGCGTAGTCGGGGTGGTGTTGTTGATCGTTGCCGTGCTGGCGGTCTTCGCGTCGTCGTTGTTCGCTGTCAAAGAGGTCGTCGTGCAGGGCGCCGTCTACACCGACCGAACCCAGTTGCAAGCGGTCATCGATTCGATGACGGGGGAGCCAGTGCTGCTGGTTGACACCGAAGCTGCGGAACGCTCCCTGGAGGAGATCTCGTGGGTCGAACTCGCGGTCGTGACCCAGCAGTTCCCGGACACGGTGTTCATCGACATCCGCGAGCGTCAGCCGTTGGCCACGTTCCAGGGCTCCGACGGCCGCTACCGGGTGATTGATCGCGACGGCCGGGTTCTCGATTCGCTCGTCGGCAGGCCGGTTGAATACATGCTGCTCACGGGACCTGCGCCCGACACCGACATCGGTGGACTCGCCGGTCCGCCGTTCGCTGCCGCCGCCCAGATGGTTGGGGCGCTGCCGGCGGAGATCCGTTCGATCACCCTGACCGCCTCGGTCGATGCGACGACGGGGGACCTCGGGCTGGTGCTGCGCGGCGACATCGAGGTCCGCCTCGGCGGATACGATCAACTCGACAGCAAGCTGGCCCGTTTGCTGAAGCTCGTGCGGGGTGGCCTCGATGGTCTCGTCGGCATCGATGTGTCCACCGACGACGTCTCGAAGCGCACCCGTTGACGTCGCGGTACCCCTGGTTCCGCGCCTGCACGTCTGCGACGTGAAAGACTGTCGGCGCAAGGACTGGCAGTGCCGATGTGGCAGCCATTCGTTACGATCGGAACGTCATGCTTTCCTCGGATCCTCATCTCACCCAAGCGGCGCTCTTGCAGAGTTGCCGCACCGCAGTCCCGCAGATTTGGAGGTCACGCTGATGGCCGGCGCACCGCAGAACTATCTTGCCGTCATCAAGGTGATCGGAGTCGGCGGTGGCGGGGTCAACGCCGTCAACCGGATGATTGACGCCGGGCTGAAAGGTGTCGAGTTCATTGCGGTCAACACTGATGCGCAGGCCCTGCTGATGAGCGATGCCGATGTCAAGCTCGACATTGGCCGCGACCTCACCAGGGGGCTCGGGGCCGGTAGTGACCCCGAAGTCGGCCGTGCCGCCGCCGAGTCGCACCGTGACGAGATCGAAGAGATGATCAAGGGCGCCGACATGGTGTTCATCACTGCTGGCGAAGGTGGCGGGACGGGCACTGGCTCGGCGCCGGTCATTGCCGAGATCGCCCGTGGTATGGGGGCTCTTGCCATCGGCGTGGTCACCCGGCCGTTCAGCTTCGAGGGGCGGCGGCGAGCCGTCCAGGCCGATGTCGGAGTGCAGAAGCTCAAAGAAAAAGTCGACACTTTGATCGTCATCCCGAACGATCGTTTGCTCACGGTGGCCAACGAAAAGACGAGCGTCCTCAACGCATTCAAGATGGCTGACGAGGTGCTGCTGCAGGGCGTTTCGGGCATTACCACCTTGATCACCACACCTGGCCTGATCAACACCGACTTCGCCGACGTGAAGATGATCCTCGCGAGTGCCGGGTCGGCGTTGATGGGGATTGGTCAGGCAAGCGGTGAGAATCGTGCCGTCGTCGCCGCCAAGGCGGCCATCTCCAGCCCCCTGCTCGAGGCGGCCATCGATGGTGCCCGCGGCATCCTGTTGAACATCACAGGCCCGTCGGCGATGGGCCTGTTCGAGATGAACGCGGCCGCCGAGATCATCCACGGTGTCGCCCACGCCGACGCCAACATCATTTTCGGAACGGTGATCGACGACGAAATGGGCGACGAGGTGAAGGTCACCGTCATCGCCGCCGGTTTCGATCGCTGGGACGCGGGCGCGCCGGCCAGCCGCAGCACCCTGAAAGCTGTCGAAACCCCCGTTTCGACGTTGAAGGACCTCTTCG
>JANOKQ010000527.1:0-2979 GCA_031419375.1 Acidimicrobiaceae bacterium | reverse complement strand
CTCTTGCTCTGGCCTTCGCGATCTCGTAGCCGGCGTCGAGGTGGTCGCGGCCGATCACGATCGGCGCCTTCAGCTCGCCCGACTTGACCATCTCGTTGAATGCCAAGCCGGCGCGATGGCGCTCACCGAGGCCGATCCAGCAGATGCGCGCCGGCAGCCCTTGGAACGCGACCCGCTCCCCCGCCAACGCGATCCAGCGGTGCAGATCGTCGTTGTCGGGAAACTCCTCCAGTACGGCACGATCGGTGGCGGCGATGTCGGCGGGATCGCCGCTGAGAGCCACCCAGCGGAACGGCCCCTTGCCTTCGCAGAACAGCGGGCGAATGTAGGCGGGCAGGAAGCCCGGATAGTCGAACGCCCGCTCGAACCCGCCGAGTTGGGCCTCGGCGCGCAGGCTGTTGCCGTAGTCGAACACCTCGCTGCCGCGACCCAGGAAGCCCACCATCGCCCTGCAGTGCTCGGCCATCGATGCGCGTGAACGGCGGATCAGCTCCTGCGGATCGGTACGGGCCATCTCGGCCGTCGCCTCGGGGGTGAGGTCGGCGGGGACGTAGCTGAGGGGGTCGTGGGCGCTGGTCTGATCGGTGACGATGTCGGCCGCGAATCCCATCTCGAGGAGCTTCGGCAACAGCTGCGCAGCGTTGCCGACCACACCGACCGAGAGCGCACGGCGTTCGTCGCGGGCCCGTTCGCAGCGGGCGATCGCGTCGGCGAGCGAATCGGCCACCTCGTCGAGGTACCGCGTCTCGATCCGCCGCTGCACGCGTGTCGGGTCGACGTCGATGCACAGGGCGACGCCACCGTTCATCGTGACCGCAAGCGGCTGCGCCCCGCCCATCCCGCCGAGTCCGGCGGTCAGCGTGATCGTGCCGGCGAGGGTGCCACCGAAGCGCTTGCGGCCGATCTCAGCGAAGCATTCGTAGGTGCCCTGGAGGATGCCTTGCGTGCCGATGTAGATCCACGAGCCGGCGGTCATCTGGCCGTACATCGTCAGGCCCATCGCTTCCAGCCGGCGGAACTCGTCCCACGTACCCCACTGGGGTACCAGGTTGGAGTTGGCCAGCAGCACCCGCGGAGCCCACTCGTGGGTGCGGAACACGCCCACCGGTTTGCCGGATTGCACCAGCATCGTCTCGTCGGCTTTCAGGGTGGTGAGCGTGCGTGCCATGGCATCGAAGGCATCCCACGACCGGGCAGCCCGTCCCGTGCCGCCGTACACCACGAGGTCGTCGGGGTGTTCGGCCACCTCCGGGTCGAGGTTGTTGTGCAGCATCCGGTAAGCGGCCTCCTGCTGCCAGCCGAGACAGCGCAGTTCGGTGCCGCGTGGGGCTCGGACGGGGCGGGCACCGATCATCGTCGGATCCTTTCGAATGGGCCGATCGCGTCGCGCACCGCGTCGAGCAGCGTGTCGTCGGCGAGGAGTGCTTCGGCGGCGAGCAGGTCGGGTGATAGCCAGCGGTCGGCGCTCGGCGCTGCCACGGCGGTGCGCAGCGCAGCGAGGGCGGCACCGGTGCCGGGACCGGGGCGCAGTGGGGCGCGCAGGTCGAGCGCCGCTGCGGCGCAGACGATCTCGACGGCAAGGATGCGGCGCAGGTTGTCGATCCCCCGACGAAGCTTGCGCGCTGCGGCCCAGCCGTTGGACACGTGGTCTTCCTGCATAGCACTGGTCGGCAGCGAATCGACGGAGGCGGGGACGGCCAGGCGCTTGTTCTCCATTGCCATCGCCGCCTGGGTGTAGTGGCCGATCATGTAGCCGGAGTTCACCCCCGCGTCGGTGGTGAGGAACGGTGGTAACCCGTGCGAGCGGGCCACGTCGAGCATCCGGTCGGTGCGCCGTTCAGCAATCGAGCCGAGCTCACTGACCGCGATGGCGAGGAAGTCACAGACGAATCCGAGCGGGGCGCCGTGGAAGTTGCCGCACGATTCCACCCGCCCGTCGGGCAGGATCATCGGGTTGTCGATCGCTGCGTCAAGCTCGCGCTCGGCGATGGTGCGGGCGTGGTCGATGGTGTCGAGCGCGGCACCGTGCACCTGCGGCGTGCAACGCAGCGAGTAGGCGTCCTGCACCCGCGAATCGCCGGTGCGGTGGCTGGCCACGATCGGCGACCCGGCCAGGAGGCGACGCAGGTTCGCCGCGCTCACGGCTTGACCGACCTGCGGGCGAAGGGCCTGCAGATCGGCGGCAAAGGCGCGGTCGGTCCCGAGCAGCGCCTCGACGGTCATTGCCGCGGCGATGTCGGCGGTGTCGGCGAGACGGTCGAGGTCGTCGATGGCGAGCACGAGCATGCCAAGGATGCCGTCGGTGCCGTTGATCAACGCCAACCCCTCTTTGGCCCGTAGCGTCACCGGCCGCAACCCGGCCTGCTCGAGCGCGTCGCCCGCCGGCATCGCAATTCCCGCCGCATCGCGAGCCGCACCCTCGCCGATTAATGCCATCGCACAGTGGCTGAGGGGAGCGAGATCACCGCTGGCGCCGAGCGAGCCGTGCTCGCGAACGACGGGCGTGATGCCAGCGTTGAGCAGCGCGAGCTGGAGGTCAACCACTTCTGGCCGCGCCCCCGAGCGGGCCATCGCCAGGCTGCGCGCCCGCAACAGCAGCATCGCTCGAACAACCTCGCGTTCCACCTCCGGCCCCATCCCCGCCGCGTGCGAGCGAACGAGCGCGACCTGCAACTCGGCCGTGCGTTCAGCGGCGATCACCGTTCCGGCCATCGCGCCGAAGCCGGTGGTGACGCCGTACACCGGTTCGTCGGAGGCGACGAAGCCGTCGATCAATCCTGCGGAGTGCTCCATTGCGGCACGGGCCTCCGCTGCGAGGCCGACACGCGAGCCGCGGCGGGCCACAGCCACGACATCGGCCGCGGTCAGACCGAACCCGGCAAGTGTGACCGGCGAGGAATCAGGACCTTTCATCTCGTGGCAGACTCTGCCATACTGCGCAACACTTAGCAAACAGTTGGAAGGCACCCGAGTGAGAGG
>JANOKQ010000526.1:0-1981 GCA_031419375.1 Acidimicrobiaceae bacterium | reverse complement strand
AGGCGGGTTTGAGCAGCACTGCACCCAACGTGACCTGCAACAAGTACAAAAACACAAAGGGGTTGCTGGCCCCGCCGCTCAAATACAGCTGCACCGTGAGCATGGCCACATCCACCAGCAGTGACACAAACAGCTCGCCATGGCTGAACTCGTGGCGGGTGCGCCAGCGCAGCAGGCTGACGACGTTAAAAGCCAATAGCGCCCCCAGCGCCATCAGCATCATCCGAATCGGCAGCTGGATGCCAAGGCCGTAAAACGCGAACTCGATGGTGACGATCTGCCCGATGACGGTGTCGACATCGATCGTCGGTGCGGGGACCTCGATCGCATCGCCCCACACCTCGGGTGTTCCCAGAAGCGGCGAACAAAGCCGACGTTCCTGATACGAGCCCTGCATGACCAGTACATTCGTCTCGACAAATCGGTCGTGAACTGACCGTCGGGAGCGAGACGGTGGAACAAGCGGCAGCGCCAGCGACGAAAGAGCGGGTTGATCGCCAAGCGTGGCGTGCGTTGCTGCTGGCCTCGTCGACGTCGATGGTCGTCGGCCTTGCGGTAACGGCCGTCAACGTCGCGTTCCCGGCGATCGAGCACGACTTCGCGGGAACCAGCCGCTCGACACTGTCGTGGGGCCTCACCGGGTACAGCATCGCACTGGCATCGTTGATGCTGATTGGCGGACGGATGGCCGACCGGCTCGGGCGGCGACGAATCCTTCGTGTCGGGCTGGCGGTGTTCTTCATCGCGTCCATCGCCCTGGCGCTGGCCAGCGCGGCCTGGATGTTCGTGGCCGCGCGACTCGGGCAGGCGGTTGGTGCGTCGCTCGCCGGGCCAGCGTCGCTCACGCTCGTGATCGAGCGGTTCCCGGCGTCGCGCCGCGTGACCGCGATCTCGACGTGGGCAGGACTCGGTTCGCTCGGCGCAGCGATCGGGCCGTCGTTCTCGGCGATCGTCACCCAGCAGCTTGGCTGGCGATGGATCTTCATCATTCCGCTGGTCGCAATACTTGCCAGCTTTGTGCTCGCCCCACGATGGCTGCCGGAAGGCGCCCCGACACACGCCAGCACGGCGCGGGTCGATCTGCTCGGCTCGGCGATGGGCACGATCGGCGTCGGCCTGATCGCCGCAACAATCACCGAAGGCCCGCGCCTCGGTTGGACTCACCCGGGAATCGTCCTCTGCGCAGTGGGCGCGTTTGTGCTCCTCCCACTGTTCGTGCACCGATCACGCCGCCACCCAGAACCGTTGCTCGACGTCGGGCTGTTCTCGCTCCCCACCGTGAAAGCGGTCAACGCAGTCAACATCGCTCTAACCGCCGCTGGCACCGCCAGTTGGCTGCTGTACCCGCTGCTCCTGGTGCAGCACTGGCACTACTCGCTGTTGCGCACGGGCTTTGCGCTGACGCCGTTCCCGATCGTGTCATCGGTGACTGGAGTCGTCGCCAGTCGGTACGCCGAGCGGCTGGGGACGCGACGGGTGATCGCCTATGGGGCGCTGCTTCCCGCCCTGGGGATGCTCTGGCAGGTTGTCCGATTGGATGGTGACGCCAACTACTTCCTCGGGATCCTGCCAGGAGCAGTGCTGTTCAACGTCGGGTTCGGCATCGTCTACTCACCAATCACAGCGCTCGCGCTGCGCAGCATCGACGGGTCACAACTCGGACAGGCAACCGCCGCATTCAACGCGCTACGCCAGCTCGGTGCCGGTCTGGGCGTTGCCACGGTCATTGCGATCATGGGCAATGCCGATGTCATCCCAATCGCCTCGTTCCACAACGCGTTGATCGCCGTTGCCTTGATGGCCCTCGGGGGCGGGCTGGTGGTGGTGACCGCCCTGCGCGTCCCGAGCGAGTTCCGCACGGGCTGGCGGCGATAGTTTCCGATGCGGTCGCCCGCACTGACCCGAACCCGATTCCGTCGGCCCAGGGCCTGGCAACTGCATGGCGGTGTTCCGCAGCCGTTGCAACGCGGAACGACGACCC
>JANOKQ010000525.1:0-3520 GCA_031419375.1 Acidimicrobiaceae bacterium | reverse complement strand
GGGCTGAGCATGAGGGCATGACCGACACATCGACCGAAATATCGACCGACACATCGACCGATGTCGACCGCTTCGCCGAACTCGAACACCAGATCGAAACCACGCGGGTCTCGCGGGACAGCTGGACCATGGTCATCTTCGCGCTGGCCGCCTTTGCCCTACTGGCCAGCGTGGTCGGCGTGGGCATCGGCATTCGGGCCATCGACGAGAGCAAGGCCAACGCCAGCGGCGGGGCGGGGGCCGGCTTGCCCCAGACGCTGGAGGTGGAGCTCGGCGATCTCTTCGTCAAGCCCAACTCGGTGGAGGTCACCGCCGGCACCGAGCTCATCGTGAAGGTCACCAACACCGGCGCGGTGGCCCATGACCTCAAGCTCGACGGCACGACCGGCACCAGGATGCTCGAGCCTGGTGAGAGCGAGGAGGTCAGCCTCGGCGTCATCGAGGCGACGGCCCAGGCGTGGTGCACCGTCCCTGGCCACAAGGCCGGCGGCATGGTGCTCGACATCATTGTGAAAGGCACGGCCGGTACGGCCAGCGGGGGCGAGGAGGCCGACGGGGCCACCATCGATTTCGCGGCGGCACCCGCCGCTGACTTCCTGCCCTACGACCCAGCCCTCGCTCCCGCCCCTGGCGGTCGGGAGCACAAGGTGACCTTCCGGGCCACGGAGAAGATCATCGAAGTCGCGCCCGGGGTCACCCAGGAGCTGTGGACGTTCAACGACCAGGTGCCTGGCCCGCCGTTGCGGGGACGGGTGGGCGACATCTTTACAATCACGCTCGTCAACGAGGGCAAGCTCGGCCACTCGATCGACTTCCACTCCAGCAAAGTCGCGTGGAACGATGAGATGCGCACCATCGGCCCCGGCGAGTCGCTCGTCTACCAGTATGAGGCCAAGTACGCGGGCGTGTTCATGTACCACTGCGGCACCGCCCCGGCGTTGCACCACATCGGCAACGGCATGTTCGGTGCCGTCGTCATCGACCCGCCCGGCCTGCCCCCGGTCGATCACGAGTACCTGCTGGTCCAGTCGGAGTTGTACCTGGGTCCCGACGGCCAACCCGGCGACCTGACCAAGATGCAGGGCGAGCGCCACGACGCTGTGGTGTTCAACGGCTACGTCAACCAGTACAAGGACCGGCCGATCCGGGTGGAACCCAACCAGCGCGTGCGCGTCTGGGTGCTCGACGCCGGCCCCAACGAGAACTCGGCCTTTCACGTCGTCGGCACCGTCTTCGACACCGTCTTCAAAGAGGGCGCCTACCACCTGCGGCCCGACGACTCCCGCGGCGGTTCCCAAGCCCTTGACCTGCAACCCTCCCAGGGCGGGTTCGTGGAGTTCACCTTCGACGAGGCCGGGCTGTACCCAATCGTGACCCACAAGTTCGCCAACGTCGGCAAGGGTGGCCTCGGCCTGTTCCAGGTCGGCGAGCCCGCCGCCACCGTCGGCGGCGGCCACTGAAGCCGGCGAGCTCACCTTGGTCTACGACGCCTGGCCAGGACTCCGCCGCCAACAGGAACAAGCAGATTCGCCGTGCCATCTTCGTCGATTCGCCGTCCCCAAGTCTGTTGCGAAGAGTAATCGGGTCGGGTGGCACCAGGACTTGGAGCCGTTCGGGCTGTTGTGGTTGTAGTGCGAGGGAGGCTTGTCGGCCGATCAGCCCTGCGGCGCCCGGTGCCGTGTCGATGAGTACCTCGAACAATCGCAACGACCGATAGCTCCTTATAAACGTCTTGTGTTATCGTTTCCTATCGAGAGGAGCGATGATGTCGACACCGAGCCCGTATCGGCCAGGATTCGCAACCCAACCACCGCTGCTGGCCGGCCGCCAGCACCTCGTGCAACTCGTCGAGACCGCGGTACGGACCAGTGGCAACCGGCGCCAGTCGTTCCAAGTCCTGTACGGGCCGCGCGGAGTCGGCAAGACCGTGCTCCTCGACCGGTACGCGGCGATCGCGATCGAACGCAAGTGGGCGGTCGTTCGTCACGAGGCCCGCTCACCCGGTGACCCGATCGGTGCGATCGCCGAACAGCTCCACGACTGCGCCGGGCTGACCAAAAAGCTGAGCCGCGAACTTGTCGAGATGCGCGAACGATGGGGCGAGGAATCCCAGACGCTCAACCTCGGCGTGTACCGACGCGAGTCCAAACGCCAGCGTCGCGACGCGATCCCCGTCGCCCAACAGTTCGCCAGCGCTGTACTGGCTGTCGCCGAGCACTGCACGAAGGACCGGCGCGGGCTGATGATCCTCGTCGACGAGGTCCAAGAAGTGCATCCCGACGAACTGTCGGTATTCGGACCGATCATGCAAGACCTCAGCCGCCGACCCGAACTCACCGCGATGATCGTGTTCGGCGGGCTGCCCGACACACCCGGGCTCGTCACCGACGCCGTCACCTACGGCGAACGCATGGCGTTCCACCCGATCGACAACCTCGACAACGACGCCACCCTGCAAGCACTCGCCGGACCCGCCGACTCCGCGGGCCGGCCCTTCGACGGCGACGCGCTCGCCGTGCTCGCGGACGCCACCGGCGGCTACCCGTACTTCGTGCAACTGTTCGGCGACTACGCCTGGCAAACCTCCGACGGCCACACACGCATCACCCTCGACGCCGCCAACCAAGCGATCGACCTCGCTCGGCACGACAGCGAACGCGGCCTGTACGTCGCTCGTTGGAAGAAGCTGCCCGCCAGCGAACAGACCTACCTCACTGCAATGGCACACATCTCGACCAGCGATCCGGTACGAACCGGCCAGATCGCCGACGCACTCGGCAAACCCATCACCGCGCTCAGCGCCGTCCGCAACCGACTCCTCGACCGCGGCATCATCGTCGCACCATCAACCGGACACGTCGCAGCATCCATCCCCGGCTTCCTCGACTACGTGCTCACCGTCACCGAACCATCAAAGCCGACCGAACGCGAGTCGCCGACCGAGAATCGAACCAGCACTTCCTCCTCAACAAAGCCACGGCACCCACGTCGCACCACCTGACCCGCCGACCCACGAGGGGAGACCAGCCGATGGGCGGTGAACGACTCACGTCAAGTTGAGGGCGTGACGGCGTGTAGAACGCGTTCAGTCGCCCTCGGACGTCCTCTCAGTGGCTAACCCAGGGGTCGATGATCGACACCGAGGCGCCGGCGAAGTCATCGACGTTGCGGGTCGCGAGTACCGCGCCATGGCTGCGACAGGTGGCTGCGATCTGCGCGTCGGCGGTGCTGATCGGTCGCCCGCCTCGCTCGCGGCGAACGACGATGTCGGCATAGTGAGCTGCCGCGGTCTCGTCGAACGCGACAACACGGTGTTCGAAATCCTCGGACAAGATAGCTTCGACGCGCTCAGCGATGTCGGTCTTGCGGCGCCCTTCGGGGAGTCGTGCAACGCCGTAGAGCAGTTCGGCAACGGTGATAGCAGTCAGATAGACGTCGGCCGCTGGCTGACGGTCGACCCAATCGACGACGGCGGCAGCCGGCTCGGGCCGCATGAGTTCGGACACGACGTTGGTATCGA
>JANOKQ010000524.1:0-4658 GCA_031419375.1 Acidimicrobiaceae bacterium | reverse complement strand
GCCGGTGGCATCGATGATGGCGCGATGCCCTGGCTGCACCGCTGGATCGGTAACCCGGTCCTGTCGTGGCTCGGTCGCAAGTTGTTCGAGATCCCGGTGCGCGACTTCCACTGCGGCCTGCGAGGCTTCCGGCGCCAGACTGTGATCAACCTCGGGTTGCACACCACCGGCATGGAGTGGGCGTCCGAACTGGTGGTCGCCAGTGCGTTGGCCAACCGGCAGATTTCCGAAGTACCCACGGTGTTGCATCGCGACGGACGCTCACGGCCACCGCATTTACGGTCGTTTCGGGACGGCTGGAGGCACCTCCGGTTCCTGTTGCTCTACAGCCCGAAGTGGCTCTTCCTGGTCCCTGGAGCGATTGCCTTCGTCGCCGGTCTGCTCACCGCTGCGGTGCTCGTCGTGCGCCCCGTCTCCATCGGCGGGGTTGGCTTCGACATCGGGACGCTGCTCTACGCAACCGCTGCCACGGTGCTCGGATACCAAGCGATGTGGTTCGCGATGCTGACTCGCCGTTACGGTGAGCAGCAGGGTTTCCTCCCATCCGGGCACCGCTACGAGCGGGTGAAGCGGCACCTCACCCTCGAGCGGGGGCTCCTCGCCGGTTTGGGCCTCGTTGTTCTCGGCGGAGTCGCCGCATTTGCGTCTCTTGCTCGTTGGCATCACACCGGTTTCGGTGAGCTCGACGGTGCACAAACGATTCGGCTCGTCGCCCCCGCCACTCTCGGACTCATCCTAGGTGCCCAGACCATGCTGTCCAGCTTGTTCTGGTCGTTGCTCGGCATCGAGACCCACAAGCCTCAAACTCCTCGCATCGTCATTGAATCCGCTGATTCCAAAGTGATCAGCGTTGATTTCCGACCGGCATACATGGCGTCACCGTCATGAAACAAATCCTCATCCAGTCTTGCTTATTCCCCCACCAATGAAAGGTTCATTCCCATGTACAAGCGGCTCTCCATCCTCGTGATCACCGGGTTGTTCGGTGTCGTCGGTGTCGACCAAGTGTCGGCTACCCCCTACGCCGTCGTTGCCAGCTCCGGTGCCAGCGCCGGCATCCCGGTCACCGGGGCAGATTCGGGCCCGGTGTTGCTGTGGGCACTCCTCGCCGTTGGCGCAGGTGCCGCGCTCGTCGGTGGGGTTGCAGTTCGCCGCCGCCACAACGCCTCCACCGACGCCGCCTGACTTCACCGCTTCACCGAAGCTTCCCATCCCCTCGGCGCAACGACACCACCATGGCGCGGCACGTCTATCAGCGAATCTCCAGGCTCGCCGCAATCGGGGCGATCTCTGGGTCCTTCATCGTCGTCGCCGGTCCGGTCGGCGGATTCGCCGCCGGACCAGCGTCGATCGACTCCGACGATGCCAAGGCCGTCGCCCTCGATCACGTTGCGGCCAACGCGTCGATCCTCGGCCTCGAAACCGGTGACGTTGCCGAACTCGCCGTAACCGATGTGGTCACGCTCGAGCGCAGCGGCGCCCGGGTGGTCCACCTCCAACAACGTTTCGCAGGCCTTGACGTGGCGGGCGGTGTCATGAGTGTCGTCGTCGACGCCGACGGCAACGTACTCGATACCGGCAACCGCCTCCAGGCCGGCCTCGACATCACCGTCGAGGTTGCGAGGCCCTCGCTGACCGCACTCGGGGGAGTGCGGTCGGCGGCGGCCGCTGTCGGACTCGTTCCAACGGTGCCGTTCCGCCAAGTCGCTCAATCCGGGCTCGTCGATTCGTCCACAACGGTGAGCAACGGCGGGGTGTCAGCCGATCCGATTCCTGCCCGCCTGGTGTTGCAGCCCAACGAGTCAACGGGCGCCGTCGAACTCGCCTGGGAAGCGGTGATCCGCGAAATTGGTGGCGCCAACTGGTGGCTCGTGCGGGTCGATGCCGACACCGGCCGCAAGCTTGCCGAGATCAACTTCTCCAGTCACGCAACCTACAACGGTTACTCCGCGCCGACCGAGGCACCGAGCTTCGGTGCCCGAACGGTCACCGTTGATCCGGCTGATCCGCTTGCGTCGCCATGGGGCTGGCACGACACGAATGGTGTCGCCGGTGCTGAATCGAACCTCACCAGCGGTAACAACGTGTCCGCCTACACAGACACCGACGCCAACAACGTCATCGACGTGGGCAGTCAACCCGATGGTGGCGCAGCGCTGGTGTTCGACGCTCCAATCGATCTGGCTCAGGCCCCGTCAACCTACCGCAATGCGTCGGTCATCAACGCGTTCCAGTTCGCCAATCGATTCCATGATGTTCTCTACCACTATGGCTTCGATGAACAGAGTGGAAACTTCCAGACCAACAACTACGGCCGTGGCGGCGTCGCCAACGATGCCATACTGGTTGAGGTGCAGGATGGTTCCGGTGTCAACAACGCCGACTTCACCACTCCGCCCGACGGCAGCGCCGGCCGTTTGCAGCTGATGTTGTTCACCGCCCCCACCCCCGATCGCGACACGGCCCTCGACAACGGCGTCATCGCTCACGAGCTTGGTCACGGCGTGTCGAACCGGCTCACCGGTGGCCCGGCGAACGTCACCTGCCTGCAGAACCAGGAACAGGCGGGCGAGGGATGGAGCGACTACCTGGCGATGATGCTCACCATCGAGCCCGGTGACACCGGGGCGATGCCTCGCTCGTTTGGCACCTACTCACTCGGCCAGCCGCCGAGCGGCGTGGGCATCCGCGGTGTTCCCTACAGCACCGATATGGCCGTCGATCCGCGCACCTACGACACCATCAAGTCCGCGTCCGTCCCGCACGGCGTCGGCTCCGCCTTTGCGGCGATGCTGTGGGACATGAGCTGGGCGCTGATCCAGCGCGACGGATTCGACCCCAACTGGGTCGGCGGTACGGGCGGCAACATCACGGCACTTCAACTGGTGATGGACGGCATGAAACTGCAGCCATGCAGCCCCGGCTTCGTCGATGCCCGCAACGCCATCCTGCTGGCCGATTCGCTCAACAACGCTGGTGCCAACCGGTGCCTCATCTGGACAGCGTTCGCCAAGCGAGGGCTCGGCGAGACCGCGGCGCAGGGCAGCCCCACCAACCGAGCCGACGGTACCCAGGCCTTCGATGTCCCCAACGCATGCCTGGATCTTGCGATCGAGACGACCGCAACCCCTGCGTCGGTTGCCCCCGGGGGCATCATCACCTACTCGGCGACGGCCGCGAACAACTCGTCGGGGCCCCTGCCGGCGGTGGCGATTGCCGGGTCGATCCCTTCCGGAACCACGTACTCGGCCGGCTCGGCCACCTGCGGCGGTGTGGCAAGCGCAACGTCGATATCGTTCGCCCTCGGCACGCTCGCCGTCGGGCCATCGTCGACATGCTCGTATTCGGTAGTCGTTGACCAAGGCCCAGGCTCCGCGGTGTGGTTGGCCGACGACTTTTCTGCCGGGAACGCCAACTGGGTGATCGCGCAGCCCGGAGGCGTGCCCGACTGGTCGTTCGTCGCAGCCGACGGTGCACTCCGAGCGACCGGCTCGGCGGCGGCAAGTGAACGCCGGCTGACCACTGCAGCAGCAGTCGCCGTCACTGGGACGAAACCCACATTACGGTTCCGGCATCGATTCGTAGCCGAGTTCCGCGCCGACGGCGGTGTCGTCGAAGCGTCGACGAACGGGACCACCTGGTCCGACCTCGGGCCGATGTTCCTACGCAACGGCTACACCAACCAGATGTCATCGGCATCCAACCCGGTCGGCGTCCGACCCGGCTTCACCGGCGACAGCTCTGGCTTCGTCGAATCGGTGATCGACCTGAGTTCGTTTACGGGAACCTCGATCTTCATCCGGTTCCGTTTCGGTAGTAATTCCAGTATCGCCAGTGTCGGTTGGTGGATCGACACCGTCAGGATCGCCGACGAGGTCCTCATCTCCGGTGTCATGAGCGCTACGAGCACCGGCATCTTGTTCGACTCCGCCGTCA
This sequence comes from Acidimicrobiaceae bacterium, assembly GCA_031419375.1. Taxonomy (GTDB): domain Bacteria; phylum Actinomycetota; class Acidimicrobiia; order Acidimicrobiales; family Ilumatobacteraceae; genus VFMC01. The sequence goes on along the minus strand of JANOKQ010000524.1, from coordinate 722 downwards.
CCGAAACGTTCGTGCTTCCGGCCCCGGTTCTGCCCCCGTTTGGTTTGCTTCGTGCCACCACGTCACCGCCGGTGCCGTCTCGGATCATTGTCGACGGAGTGGTCCGAAATGACTGGGGCCTCGACTGGTTGACGATGCCGGTCGGCAACCACCAGGTGTGCTGGACCGACGTGGTCGGCTTCACCACGCCGCTGTGCCAGGTTGCGACCATCGTGGCGGGCCAGACCACGGTGGCCGAAGGAACCTTTGGCCGTATGGGACTATTGCAGGTGGGCGTGTCGCCCGCGGGGCTTCCGTCCACCGTGTTCGTCGACGGACTGGTCCGCGACGAATACGGCTTGTTCGCCTTCATCGAGCCCGGCACGCATCAGGTGTGCTGGGGCGACGTGGTGCTTCACCAGGCGCCTTCGTGCCAGTCGGTGGTTGTCGCCGCGGGTGCCACCTCGTCGGTGACCGGAACCTTTACGCCTACCGCCAATCCCACGCCAGGCCCAGCGCCGAGCCAAGGGGTGACCGGGTTCCTTCGAGTGTCGACCAACCCGGCGGTTGCCGCCCGGATCATCGTCGATGGTACGCCTCGGGCCGATTGGGGTCTCACGTGGGTGAAGACCACCGTGGGTTCGCACGACATCTGCTTCACCGACGTGCCCGGATTCACGACCCCGGCGTGTCAAACGGTGACGGTCGCCGCAGCTGCGACGACGACGGTGGAGGGGGTGTTC